>CAMKPI010000007.1 GCA_946414625.1 uncultured Spirochaetaceae bacterium
TCTGCGGCTATGGTGGAATTTGGTAGACACGCTAGCTTGAGGTGCTAGTGGGAGAGATCTTGTGCTGGTTCAAGTCCAGTTGGCCGCAACCTCACCTCAGTGAATTACGCGGAGGTGAAAACAAAAAAACAGCCCTAGAGGGCGGCAACTTCGTATATTTGAATACGAGGTCAAAAATGAAAAAGCAGTCTTAGAGACTGCTTTTTTTGTTTTAGGAGCCGGTGTGCCGGACTCAAATATCTTTTTTGTTTCGTTTTCTGAAAAAATGGCTTTTAACGGAGTTGGCGCGTTCTGGCTGTATCTTGAGAACTCGTGTGTGCGCTGGTTGGCAGCACGCTGCTTTTCTCTTCGTCTGCCTGATTATCACCTGAAGTCTTGATGTATCTCTAAGCGTTTTCTGCCTTTTGCAACGCTCCGGCGCGTTCAGGCGGAGACGAGGTACAGGACAATGCTTGCCGCTGTGGCGGTGAGTCCAATGCAGGCTTCGTACGGGATGAGGCGCATCCTGTCTTTGATTTGGAGAGAGACGCTGCCTCCTGTGGCGTGGAAGAACGAGCCATGGGGCAGGGAGTCGAGAACTGTGGAACCGGAGTGGATCATTGCTCCTGCTGAAAGCGGCGGGACACCCTGTGTTACAAGCGTCTCTGCGAAGGTTTGTGACGCGATTGTCGCTCCGGCGGTTGTTGACGCAGTGGCCGCGGCCATGAGGATGCCTGCAAGCGGAGCAAGTTCAAAAGTCGGCATGGAAAGCCGCTCCAGCAAGGCTGTCATGTCGCTCTGTAATGCTGAAGCCTTGATGACACCTGCGATGGTGCCGGTGCCGACCAAAAGGACGGATACACCGATAACCTTTGACAGTCCTGCTTCGGAAATTTCCCGAATTTCTTTTCCGTGACGTGTGGCAAGAATGCAGACAAGACCTCCGGCGGGAAGGGCAATGAGTGGGTCCACGGAAATTCCAGCAATCGGGCGGAGAGCGAGAAGAGCGATTGCCGTGGCGGGTCCGAGAATCGCGGGAACGAATCCGGGAAGGTCTGCGCTGCCGCTTTCAGAGTCTGTTTCTCCGACAGGGATTCCCTGTTTTTTTGATAGGAGCATGGACAAGGCGATGGTTGCGGCAAGAGCGCAAAGAGCCGGAATAATGTTTTTCAGCATCAGCGCCGTGAGGTCTACTCCAAAAGCTTCCGCCGTGGCGATTGTGTTGGGGTTGGGAGAGATGATGTTTCCAGCCTTTCCGCCTCCTGTCATTGCGACAAGGAGGCTTTCTTTTGACAGCCGTGTCTCGCGTCCGATTGCCAGTGCTATCGGCGCCACGGTTATCACCGAAATGTCCACAAATACGCCGGCGAAGCAGATTATCATGGTTGCAATCGAGATGGCGGGAAGCGCGAACCGGGAACCCATTCTTTTTGCAATTGAAGTGGCGATTTTCTGTGCGGATCCTGTCTTTATCAGAGCTCCTGCAAGGATTCCGCTGGTCATTATGCGAAGGATTGAGCTGATCATGCCGGACGCACCGGATATCATGGCGTTCACGGCCTCGGAAAGTCCGCCGCCTCCGGCGATTGCTCCGACAAACGCTCCCAGGATGAGGCTGTATGCAGGTTGAAAATGCAGGATGATGAGAACTATGGCAAGGACAAGTCCTGCCAGAGCTCCGATTGTGCTGAATTCATACATGGTCGGTTCCTTTTTTGCCGTGGATATCCCGTCTCTGGTGCCCGCAGAGGCTTCGACGTTTGGTTCGTTCGTGTTTTGTGGACTGGCGTCCCGGCGGTTGGTTTTGGGCAGCCGGGCGTTTGCTTCTGTGCTTTGGATTTGTCCCTGACAGTTCTTAGACTGCGCTCGCTTCAGTGCGATCTCTTTTCCCAGCGATGTTAATCCGAAGGAGTGAGTAATGCGGGGCTGCGTCGAGTTTCAGCGAGGCGTGCTTCTTTCGGCGATGTCCATGCCCGCCTTGATGAAGCGGAACATACGAACGGCTCCCGAGAGATAAAGCTCCTTTGCACGTGAGAGAGCTTCCTCCAGCGGCATCGGGGCATTCACCGATGTCATCAGGGATTCGATTCCGTGGTTGAAAATTCTTTCCGCATCCTGTCCGAGCGAGCCGGAGAGCCCTACGGCAACGACCCCGCGAGCCCGAGCCCGTTCTCCGATACCCTGCATAACCTTTCCGAAGCAGGACTGCCAGTCGGTGCGGCCTTCGCCTGTGACAACAAGATCCGTTTTTTCAAGGCGAGAGTCGAAATTTATCAAGTCCAGCACGGTGTCTATCCCGCTTTTTATTTTCCCTCCGAGAATCAGCGTGAGAGCGGCTCCGAGTCCACCCGCCGCGCCGGAGCCTGGAATCTTGTCCGGGTCGATTCCGAATTTCCTGATAATCGCCTCGCGGTAATTCTTCATGCCGGCTTCAAGACGCTCCTGAATCTCCGGAGTTGCTCCTTTCTGCGCGCCGAAGGTCTTTGTGGCTCCGTCTGGACCGGTCAGCGGGTTTTTTACGTCGCACATCACGGTGATTTTCGTGTTGAGAAGCCTCGCGTCCATATTTTTTATGTCTATGTCGGCCACGCGTTCCAGGTTCTCTCCTCGTCCTTCAAGAGGGTTCCCGTCCTTGTCGAGGAACTGAACCCCTAAGGCGCCGGCGCATCCCATGCCGCCGTCGTTCGTGGCACTTCCGCCGATTCCGATTGATATGTCGGTGAAACCTCTGTTCAGCGCGTCCAGGATGAGCTCTCCTGTGCCCCGGCTGGTTGTGAAAAGCGGATTTCTCTTTTCTTCTGGTATGAGGGGGAGCCCGGATGCCGCCGCCATCTCTATCACAGCCCGATTTCCGTCGAGCTTGCCGTAGGTTGCAATGACGCGTTCCATGAGGGGACCGTGCACCGGCACTTCGATTTTCGAGCCGTACTCTGCCGAGACCACGGCATCGACGGTGCCTTCTCCTCCGTCCGCAACGGGGACAGAGGAGTATTCCACGTCCTCTCCGAACACCTCTCGAGCCGCGGTTTCCAAAAGAAGGGCGGTCTCCTGGCTTGTAAGCGTGCCTTTGAACGAATCTGAAGCGAACAAAAGTTTCATGCGAACCTCCTTGTTTCGGGGAACTTTTCTGGATACGGGCTCAGCCGGCAGTCCGGCAGGTTTGCCATCATCGGCGAGGCGCTGGAGGCGGCAGACCGAGACCGAAAATGGCGAAAGCCGAACGGGCATTCCGTGCGTGGATAAAGATGCTCTGGCTGTGCAGCCTGCTCGTGAGAGTGAACACAGCCCGCCGTGTTAGTGAGGCAGTCAACACGGTTGTTCTGTGCAGCCCTCTCGCGAGAGTGAACAATCTGTTTGCATTCCGCACGGCTGAGCCCCGCAGTCCGGCAAATCAAGAAAAAGGCGGACTGGAACTGTATCATTCTGCGAGTCCAGGCGCTTGCAAACAATATTATCACGCAAAATTGTCTTGGTCTTTAAATAAATAGTATTGAACATTTTCGTCTAATGCAAATCTTAAATCGGTGTAGTGAACGGTTTTTATAGTGAAATATGACCGGAGCTTTTCCGGGCTCGCCTGGAATATCAATGGTTTTTCAAATGGTGAATTGTTTGATCTTTCTGCTATTTGGAGTGGATGCGGCTGTGCGCGGATGCGGTTGTGCTTGTTGAAAAGGAAAGGAAAACAGAAGCGGAACAATGGAACTTATGTTAACATAGTGGGGAAACAATTATTGCGAGGAGAGCGGGAGGCTGGGGAAATTCATGTCATGGAACGATGATTTTATAAGCGGGCAGGATGATCCGATGAGTATCTGGTATCTCGACGGGTCGGAATCAAGGAGTGACGAGCAAGACACGGATTATGGCGGCGGGCTCTATGGCGATTCGGACGATTGCGGCACCGAGACCCCTGGCTACAACGGTTTTAGTGCCGGTTATGGAACAGGGAATGCCATAAATTACCGCGGAACCGCGGCGGGAATACCCGCGGGCGAGAAACCGAGCGGCAAGGAAAACACCGGTTCGGGAAAAGACTCCAAACGGAGAGAGCGGGTGGGGCTTGTTTTGGCACTCGTGATTACTATTGTGGCTGGGGCGGTGGGTTTCCTCGGTGCGCGGTGAGTTCCGAACCGAACTATATGAACGTATGGGAGTACGGAGCGGGACGCTGGCGCGTATTGCCCACGCTGCGATGTCGCGTTTGTTTTCGTGAGGTGTCGGGGCCCTCTATTCAGATCAGTGCCGCAGATTAATACGGCAAACGACGTGTGCGATGCCGAGCTTTACTTGCGCTCTGTATGCGTGAAATGCTTCCAAAAGCCAAATTGCGAGGCTTCGGTTTTTTTCTTCGCGTCGCCACATTCGCAAGATGCTTCCACTACTCAACCTGCCGCCACACTCGTATGACTCTTTTGCCGATCAACCTGCCGCGCGAACCTCTGCCGCCATATGTGCGTGAGGCTTCCGCCGCTCAACCTGTCACGGGAATCTTCGCAGTATGCGAGGGTGCTCTTCCTGCTCAGTCTGCCGCGTAACCCTCTGTGCAATATGTGTATGAGGCTCCCGCCGCTCAGTCTGCCACGGGAATCTCCGCCGCGGGCACCCAAAGCTGACCCTCCCGTTCAAAAACTGTGATGGCGTCTACGGGGAAGGAGCCTTCGATGCAGAGCGCGTTCAGGACGGAAAGCGCTTCGGGCGTGGCTCCGGGGGGAATGTCGCGGTTCGCAATCGTTGCATGCGGGCGGAACGGCCTTTTGTCGGCTGATATGCGCGCCGGAAGGTACCCGCGGACGGCGCGGACGGTTTCGGCTTTCAAAACATCCCATTTCTTGTCGAGCAGAACCCGGGCGTATATTGTGCGATCCTGGAACGCTTCAAAGCCTCTGATTTTGGCAATGAAAGAGGTGGCTTTGCGTATGGAACCGCATGAGTCGTCGGCATCGCATATTCTTGAGCCTCGCCCGCCAGCACTGTCGAAGCTGTCAGAGCCGAATGTCTTCGGGTCGCTACAACTACCAGAACTGCCGGAGCGGCATAGCCCCGAACCTTCACCGTCGGAATAGCCTGAACCATCAGGGCCACCGGTGTTGCCAGTGTGGCATGTCCCAGAGCTTTTTTCGCCGAAGTCGCCGGTATCGCCAAAGCCGCTGGGGTAGCACCTCACGAGGGAACTGTCGGAGGCGTATATCCCCGAGCATTCATCATCAAAGCCGTCGGAATAGCCTGAACCACCAGAGCCGCCGGTGTTGCCGCCATTGTATGTCCCAGAGCTTTTTCCGCCGAAGTCGCCGGAATCGCCAAAGCCGCTGGGGTAGCACCTACCGCTAGAGTCGCCGTCACTGTATATCCCCGAGCCCTTCCTGCTGACATTCTCCACAACCCCTTTATTTTTCGGGCTTTCGAAGCGTGCGGACAGTGCGTCGAACAGATCCCGTGTGGAGGCACCCTCCTGCAGAGAAAACGGAGGCACCAGGGTGACGTGCATCGGCGTTCTGTGACCTGATTTGCAGCCGTAGACCCTCTTCATATAGGCTCTGCACTCTTCCAGCTTTTCGACAAGCGAGCCGCGGAGCATGATCCCGATGAAGTGTGATTGCATTTGAAAGCTCTTGTGTTTCATGGTTTTACTATACCGCGTTTTTTGCCCAGGGTATTCTTTTTTTCACTTGTTGTCGCTATAATTTTCGCCATGAGCCATACCGACAGGGAGAATTTCAGGCAGGGTTCCGCCGGTGCCGTCCCGATTTTTGTGCTTTATCTTTGTGTTTCCTTCTCTTTGGGAATCTCTTGCGCGAACAGCGGGTTAAACGTTTTGGAAGCGGCTTTGATGAGCGCACTGAACATGACAAGCGCTGGGGAGTTTGCGGCGATAGGCATTATTTCCAGAGGCGGGTCCTATGCGGAACTGGCTTTGTCTCAGGTTGTGATAAATTTACGCTATCTTCTTATGAGCGCTGCTCTTATGATAAAGCTGAAACCGAATGAAACTACAGGGCGCAAGATGCTTTTGGCTACCGGCGTGACCGACGAGATTTTCGGTATATCGGTTTTGCGGCGCGACCCGCTGAACCCGTACTACACGTTCGGGGCTCTATGCACCGCGATGGCGGGCTGGGTGTCCGGTACCGCGCTGGGCGTTGTTTTGGGGAATGTTCTGCCGGGGATTCTGGTGAGGAGCCTTTCGATGGCGATTTACGCGATGTTTATAGCGATCGTGTTGATTCCGTCCCGGGCGGATATGGTTTTGGGCGCGGTTGTTGTCGCGTCGATGGCTGCCAGCTGGGTTTGCACAAAGATCTTCCCGGGCATGGAGGGCGGCATTCGCTGCATTGTGTTAACCGTGCTGGTGTCCGCGTTAGCGGCGGCGGTATTCCCGAGGAAGGACGGCTGAGATATTCTTCCGCTCGCCGGCTGGCTTCTGCGGTTTTTCGCCGGAGAACCCTTTTTCGGTGGCGGAGCGCGAGGCGTAAAGTGAACGCCGGTTTGTACGGGATTTTTTCAAATCAGGGATGAGTCATGGACAGGTTGTACATCTATATTTCGATTGCGGTGATGGCTTTGATAACTTACGCGATAAGGGCTTTACCCTTGCTTGTCTTCAAAAAACCTATCACGAACAATTTTTTCCGTTCTTTTCTGTATTATGCGCCGTATGTCACGCTGTCCGTTCTTGCGTTTCCCGCCGTGCTTTACTGTACGGATAGTCTTCTGATTTCAAGCGTTGCATTGATTTGTTCGATCATAATCACTTTGGTTTTTGGCAATTTTGTCCTGACTACC
Organism: uncultured Spirochaetaceae bacterium; assembly: GCA_946414625.1. Lineage (GTDB taxonomy): Bacteria > Spirochaetota > Spirochaetia > Sphaerochaetales > Sphaerochaetaceae > CAMKAB01. Next base: position 6,763 of record CAMKPI010000007.1, read on the forward strand.
TTCTGTGGGTGTATGGTTGTGTTTCTGCTTGAGCTCCTTGTCGGGTGACCGGCGTCTGTCTGTCGGATCTGAATGACGCCGAGATCTGAAAGACTCCGGGATCGGAGGCTGCTGGTGCTTCATACAGGGGAAGAATGTCTGATTTAACGCGCCCAGGTTTAACACGCACAAAGGTTGAGCGCATTGAGGATTTCTGGCTTGCGAAGTTCGACAAGTTTGCTGATTAAACGCGCACAAAGACTGGGCGTGAGCATCGCTGGCTTGAAGAGTTCGACAAATACGCTGATTCAATGCGCTGAAAGACGCCGGGGCGCGAGCTCTGCTTACAGGAGAGAATGCCCTGATTTGCCTCGCATAAAGGATGGGTGCAGGTCTTTCTTTATGTCGGGAGACGTACGGCTACGCATCGGTCGGCGGGTTGGGACGGGCTCTTTTGTAATCCCTTGCTTTGTTGATAAACCGCTGAAAAACCGCTATATTTATTTTATGGAATTGAAGCTTTACAACACGATGACGCGGCGGACAGAGCCGTTTGTTTCCATAAAACCGGGCGAGGTGGGAATGTATACCTGCGGCCCTACGGTATATAACTGGGCTCATATCGGGAACCTCAGGACGTATATTTTCGAGGATGTTCTGAAGCGCACCTTGCGACGGGCGGGCTATGCCGTGCGCCACGTGATGAATATAACAGACGTGGGACATCTCACCGGAGACGGGGACGACGGCGAGGACAAGATGGAGAAGTCAGCCCGGGAGTCGGGGCGATCCGTCTGGGACATCGCAGCGTTCTACACTGAGGCATTTTTTCGCGATTTTGACGCGCTGAACAATATCCGACCCGATGTTGTGTGCAAGGCGACTGACCATATAGCCGATATGATTGCCCTTATTCACCGGCTTGAGGAGCGCGGATACACGTATACAGCAAACGGCAATGTTTATTTTTCGATTGACAAGTACCCGGATTACGGCGCGTTGGCACGCCTCCGGCTGGACGAGCTGAAGAGCGGGGCGCGGATAGATGTTGACAGCGGCAAGCGCAATCCCAAGGATTTTGTGCTCTGGTTCACAAACAGCAAGTTCGGCTCACAGGCTATGATGTGGGACAGCCCGTGGGGACGGGGATATCCGGGGTGGCACATAGAATGCAGCGCGATGAGCATGAAATACCTCGGTGAGTCGTTTGACATCCACTGCGGCGGCATAGACGCGATCCCGGTGCATCATACGAACGAGATTGCCCAGAGCGAGGCGGCAACGGGAAAGACTTGGGTGAATTGGTGGCTTCATGGGGAGTTTCTTCTCACGGAGCGCGGCAAGATGAGTAAGTCCTCAGGCGAGTTCCTGACGCTCGCCGCGTTGGAGAAGCGGGGCTTCAGTCCGATGGACTACAGATATTTCTGTCTTGGCGCGCATTACAGAAGTCAGCTGCAGTTCTCTTTTGAGGCTTTGTCCGGAGCGAGGACGGCACGGCTTGGCTTGAAAGAGCGCATTTCGGCTCTCCTGAAAGAGACAGGCGTTCTGGACGGTGCCGAGGGTGCGGCCATTGCGGGAGGAGCGAAAAGTGCCGGGAATTCCGCAAAAGACACAAGCACCGCGGAGAGCGGTATAAGCGCGGACGGGGACTCCGGTAAAGCGTCCGGAGCATCGGAGAGCAATCTTCTTCGGAAGTATAAGGATGAATTCGATTCATATGTGTTTGACGACATGTCCATGAGCCGAGCTTTGTCCGTTCTTTGGTCTGCTCTGAAAGATCCGGCGTTGTCCGCTGTGGAGAAGATCTCTGCGGAAAGATATTTTGACGAGGTCTTGGGGCTGGATTTGGAGGCGCCGGAATCGGCTGGGGACGCGGACGGAGAAGACGAAAAGGCTTTGCAGTCCTTGCTGGAAGAGCGCAACGAAGCGAAGAAGGCTCGGGACTGGGCTCGCGCCGATGCTATACGGGACAAGATCGCGTCCCTCGGTTATGTTGTAAAGGACACTCCGGAAGGACCCGTTTTGTCGCGGAAATGATTCCTGCGATAGGCCGTGGCTGGCTGGGTGTTCGCGAGACTTGGGAGTTCGGCAGGACTCCTGATGAATTTCGGGCTTCTCCGCGCGGGATACAGGTTTTGGCTCCCGGCTTTGCCGGACGAGGCGGCTTGATTTGTGGTTTTCCACACTTGTCCCAGGCGTGGTGACCGTTTTTTTGTAACAAAAGCAAAGGAAGATTGTTAAATATTATGGAATTGAGAAGTGCTGACGAGGCGGTTTTCAGGCGTGTCTACGACGAGCTTTTTTCCGTTATGTACAAGGTTGCGTATCATGTGACCCTGAATGCGGACATTGCCGAGGACATCTGCCAGGACGCATTCGTGAGATTCTACGATAAGGATATAACGTTTCCTTCGATGGACGAGGCAAAATTCTGGCTGATCCGCGTGGTGAAGAACCTGTCGATCAATCATGTGAAGAAGAAGAGCCGCGAGGCCGCCTCAGTTGAGAAGATGAAGAAGGCGCAGGCATCGAACCCGTTTCGGGATGGCGAGTCGCAGCTTCTTATCAATGAATCGCAGGACGCGGTAAGGCGCGCGGTGGCGGCCCTGCCGGAGATTTACAGGAACGTGATTGTCCTTCGGGAGTATGCTGACCTTGACTACAAAGCGATAGGCCGGATTTTGGACATTTCGGAAAGCAACGTGAAGGTCAGAGTGCATCGGGCGCGGAAAGAGCTGGAAGCGTCCCTGATGCGGGAGGTGTAGGATGTGTTTGGACGATCAGATCTTGAATACATACATAGACGGCGAGCTCTCAGAGCCGTGGAGAAGCGGTGCGGAGGAGCATCTTTCGCATTGCAAGGCTTGTGCGGACAGGGCTGAGGCAATTTCTCATTTGCGCAATGTTGTGAGAAGAGCGGCCGTGACGGCTGAAGAGATCTCTCCCCGCAAGGACAGGGTGCTTGCCATTCTTGAGAAGAACACGCTGTCCCGTCAGAAAAAGCAAACCAGGCTCGGCAGGATTGTCAACATGAAGATGGGGCATCTTGTGGGCATGGCGGCGGCATATACTGTTGTGTTTGTGGGCGCATGGAGCCTTTTTGCCGGTCATGGGGAGAAGAATATTCCGATTGCCGCCGCTCAGAATGCACCGATTGAGATTTCCAATATCACTCCTGTGCGCAGCGTTCAGCCGGAAAGGCAGAAGACTCTTGATGATTTTTCGCTGGAACAGATTTTGCAGTATTTGGATGCCAAGGGCTACAACGTGGATCTGACGCTGAAAGGCATACAGCCAATTCCGGCGTCGGGTATTGAGGAAATAGAAGAGATAGAATCGGATATCTGAGGTTCTGGAAACACGAAAACCGAAGAGAACAGAACATTAGAGCAAGTTATTTGTACACAGAGAGAGGGAGGGGCTTTGCCCCTCCCTCTCTCTGTGTTGTATATATCTTGAACGAGTGGACGACGCGGATGAGCGGATTATTCCGTTATGCCGCTATCAGTCCTCGTATGCGCTCGGAGCGGGTTTTACTCCGCGGCTCCATTCTATCGAATTGACGAGATAGAAGGTGACGACGCTGACAAGACATCCGAAAACCACCGGCATGAGATACCGTGTGATTGCGACACCGCGGGCGGAGAGCACCTGCCATAAGATGAATCCGGCCGTTCCTGTGATGATTGAAATAAGTCCGGAGTTCTTTGTGGCTTTTGCTACCACAAGCCCCAGCCCGTATGCAGCGAAGGGCCCTGCGCAGCGTATGCCGAACGCAAACGTGTTCATCGTCGTGATCGGGATGTTTGCAAATGCCACAACCATGGCAACAGCACAGCAGAGCACGTTGCAGAGCCGTGTGATCCGCACTTCTTTCATTCCGTCGAGACCCTTGTTACAGTAAGGCTTGTAGAGGTCGTTTATGATCATGGTGGACATGCACAGGAGGTTGCTGTCCGCAGAGGACATAGTCGCCGAGATGATTGCGGCCGAAACGATTCCGGTCACGATTGTCGGGGCGAATGCCTGGGTTACTGCCATCATGGCGTTCGATCCGTTTGCCGTGAGGTTCGGGAGCTGATCCTTTACCGCCAGCGCCGCGAGGCCCAGGAGCGTCGGGAACGCAGCCATGGCTGCCATCAGGATTGCGGACACGTACGAAGCGGTTTTTGCGGTTTTCTCGTCTTTGGCGGTTTCGAAACGCGACACCATCTCCGGACCGGAGAGGAACGTGCAGAAGTAGTTGAAGATGTAGCCTATGATGTATGCCCAGCCGATTTTTGTGAAGCTGGTCTGTCCCGCTGGGAGCCTGGAGGAAATCGCGCCCCAGCCGCCCAGGGCTTTGAGGACGATCGGAGTGGTAATCGCGAGTCCGCAGAGGATGATCAGGAACTGGACGAGGTCGGATATCTGGTCGGCAATCATTCCTCCGAACGTGGTATAGAGGATGATGACAATTCCCGCTATGATCATACAGACCTTCACGTTCATTCCGGTGAGGGTTGCCACGACATTGCCGGAAGCCACAACTTGTGACGACGTGAGGCAGAACAGGGCAAGAATGTTGAGAATCGCGGTAAAGCCGCTGCTAAAGCGACCAAATCTGCGTCCGACAACCTCCGGGATTGTCACTGCCATTGTTTTTCTGATCTTCGGAGCGAAGTAGGCGAGGGGAATCATGGCTATCGACGCCGCAAGCACGTACCACATTGCGCTCATTCCCCACGAGCCGAACGCTTTCTGTGCCAACCCTGTTGTGCAGCCGCCGCCGATGTTGTTTGCCGAAAGGCTGAAGGCAACCATGAAAACGCCCATTCTTCGGCCTGCAAGCATGTAATCTTCGGCACCTTTGATCCTGAGTTTTCCGACAACCCAGCCGACGATGAGCATGCCTACAAGGTAGCCGATTACAATGATTAGAGCACTGGTGTTTACAACCATATTCTCCTCCTTCGGGGCGTTCCCCGTTTAATTGATTCCGTCTTCTCTTGAATGGTTTTCCGCGTCGGGACATGCCGCTGTCTCGCGGAGCCGGCTGTGTCGTTCTAGCTCTTGCCTATCCTGTAATCCTTGCGGTTCGATTCAGGAGGTTTTCTGCTTCACCGATCTACTGTGCCGCTCTGCGCAAACGCTTCGTTTCGGCAATGCTGACAACTCCGGCGGTGTTGCCTCTTTTCCAGCCGCGCCGTTTTGGACTTGCTTGCGGCTCCTCCGATCGGGCGTTTGCCGTCTGATTCGTGTTGCGCAGCCATCCTTGAAAAGGTGGAAATGTTGCTTTTTAGTTGCAGAATATTTATGGAAACGGTATATGTTCCCGTGTTGCAACCGATATCTGCGATTTTAGCATCTGTTTGTGCAACACGCAAATGTTTATTATAAAAAATGTTGCGATTTGTGTCGTATGTTTGTGCCGGTCTCTTTTTGCTGATTGCGCTCGTATTTTGTGCTGGTCGCTTTTTGATGATTGTGCCCGTATGTTTTTTTTGTTTGCGCGGATACCCCCTGGATATTATTCTGAAGGATATGGAAAAAATAGATTTGGATGTTGTGCGAAAAATTGTCGAGGATGAAGCGGGAGAGCGGGTTTCGTGGTGCGCTGACCTCGGGTTTTACGCATCTTGCGGCAGAAAAGGGTCGGAGGGGGGGCATGGAATCTATTGGAGTGCGGCTCTTTTTCTTTCCGGTGTGCGTTTCTATGTTTACGGCAAGGCCGGAGGCGAAAGGCCGGGGGATATCCCTGAAGAACACCCTGGAATAGTCGCCAGCGGACAGGCCCTGAAGCTCGATTCTTTCAGCGCTATGGATGTCTATTACAGCTACAATGTTCTGAGAGCCGATGTACTGTCCTTTTTTGACGGAATGAATGGGAAAAAAACGACTATAAACGACACGGGAAAGGGTTGCACTGCGCCCGTTTCTCCTATCCGCCGGGCAGCGCCCCTCTTCTCGACTGGGAAACAGACGCTTTTTTGCATTGAGGGAGACGGCGGCCTGCAGAGATTCCTTGATTTGAAGGGCAAGGCGCTGCGAGAATTTAAAGAGCTTCTTTCCATCGCTCAGGCAAAGCAGAAGTACAGCCGGGAGGCGAACGGACTGTAAAGTCCTTCGGAGCCACGCGTAAATGCAGGAGCACGGATGTTTACGCGGCTTTGAGGAGCCGGGTGAAACTAGGCAGAGGGTGGCGGAGCCATCGTGCAAGATCCGGCTCAGGAGAACTGTAGACTCTAGGCGGGGCGCGTGCGGGAGAGGAAAAGGTCTGGTGAAGCGGAAGAACGCATCTGTCGGGCGGGCGTCGGTTTAGAGATTTAAAATCGCGTATTGAGGTGTGAGCGAAGGGGGGACAGGAGGTTTGGAGCGAGACAGGCTCCGGGGCTAAGCCGAAGGTAATCTTTCGGGGGGTTTGACTAAATTTCAAATCTTTGGTAATATATGTGGAGACATGGATGTTTACGGGGAAGCTTCGAGCGTTCTTCCGGCGTGGTTTCCGGTCTTTGGACGGATAATCAGCCGCGGGTTTGTGTTTATAGTTTCTTCGGGAAAACGGAGCGTAGCGCAGAGGTTTAGCGCGTCTGTCTGGGGGGCAGAAGGCCGGTGGTTCGAATCCACTCGCTCCGAAAGGCTGCCGCAGATATGAATCGAAGTTGATTCATATCTGCGGCTTTTTTGTCCCCAAGAGTGTTTCTTTTGTCAGGACATGCAATGATCTGGTATGGCGACGCGGCTGGATCGTGATTTCGATGCGGACAATTTTCTTTTTGTCAGGACGGGCATTATTCGGTGAAGCGCGCCGGGATTGGCGTGCAAGGTCCGGTGAGGTGTGCCGGGGTTGGCGTGCATGGTCTGGTGAAACGTGCCGGTCTTCGTGCACGAGGTCTTGAACTTTTTGAAAATTTATCGGTGCGGGCAATGTCCGGTGTAGCGGCAGGGGTTGTGGTGCAAGGTCTGGGGTTTTTTGAAAAAATTATCGGTGCGCAATGTGCGGCATAACGTGCCGGGGTTGGCTGGCAATGCGCGGAGTAGCGTGCCGTGATTGGCACACAAGTTCTGGATTTTCCTGAAAATTTACCAGCGCGCGCAATGTCTGGTGTAACGCGCCGGGATTGTGGCACAACACCGGCAGGATTTGCGGTTTTTGAGTGATGCGGCGGCACATGCTGGTTTTAAAGTTGATGATGACGCAAAAATGATTGTATAATGATTCGTGGCAAACCTCTTTTGCCTAATGGAGCGTTTTTATGAAGAGATTTTCATTGGTTTTGTTATTCGTGCTTGCATTGTCTTTCGTGGCGTTTGCGTCGAACGGAGATGTCCTGAAGTACAGCGCGGCGGGCGATGAGATAGAGGTCATCAACTTCGAGGAAGACGGTGACGAGGTGTGCGACGACAACGTTCGTTTTCTGAATCGTACTAATTTCCTTTTGGACTTTGTTGTCTATGGTAAGCGCGAAAAATCCTCCCCGAGGGAGCTGCTTGCATATGTTTCGGTGGACAGGCGAGACACCCAGCAGGAGACAACGATAAAGAAGCTGGACGAGTTCAAGTACGTGTACGTGGTCCCGGTGGATGCGAGCGTGCGCTTCTCTAGAATAGCCTGCGAGCACAGCGACATGTATTTCTACATTGAGTCGGCAACTCCGTACGGCCATGGCGGCAGGACTTCCGTTTACCAAAGCGTCGTCCAGCGGGACGGGGCGTCGAGAAGCGATGTCTACGAGGGGATTTTCAGAACTTTGAGCCGCGGCGTGGGCAACACGCAGTTCTATATCGAGGAGAACGACAAGGTCCAGGGGCTTGTCTCCGGCTGGGGCGTTTGGACGAAGAGCCGGGGCGAGATTTACAAGTTCGGCTTCAGGTTCGAGGTGAAGGACGGCAGGTACCGCGTCACGTTCAGCGACATCGAGGCGGATTTCGAGATACGCCGCTTGTTCCTTATCGACACGATAGAGGCTGTGAGTTTTTCCGGAGACCTCGATTACTTGGATATATGCCCGGGGCTCTCTGATACGATAAATGCTGTTAACAATGCCATAGACTCGATGACGCGCGGGAGAAAGTCGGATAACTGGTAGGCTCTTTAGACAGATTTGGAAGAGCGGTGTTGAGCGTTGTATGATGCTATAGGCTTTCAGACTCTGTGGATGAGTTGTGCTATTGACTATAGGACCGGTCGGCGGATCTGCGGAGGAATATTCCGACACCTATCAGGGAGTGTGGACAGCATGGAAGATGGAATGAAGAATTTGAAGCCGGAAAACGTGTTTCGTTTTTTTGAGGAGATATGCACGATTCCGCATCCGTCCGGGTATCCGGAGAAGATTGTATCTTATCTAGAAAGCTTCGCCCAGGATCGCGGATTGCCGTTTTTTGTCGACGGGGCAGGGAATGTCGTGATATACAAGGGCGCATCTCTGGATAGGACGGTTGACCGGCTTTCAGATTGCGGCGCTGTGCGCGAAGGAGCCGCCGCATCGCCGGAGACTGCCGCCGCCCGGCCTTCGGATCCCTCGGATCTGTCCGCGGAGGACGCTCAGCCTTCGGATGTTGCGGAGGACGCCCGGCCTTCGGATTCCGTTGATATGTCTGCGGAGGATGCCCCGGAACCTGATAACAAATCCGCCGCGGATAATCTTCCGCGTTTTTCAAATCCCGTTATCCTCCAGGCACATCTGGACATGGTTTCCGCCGCGGAGGAATACTCGAATATGGATTTCAGGAAGGATCCTGTCAGAACCTTTGTGGATGGCGACCTTGTCCGGACCTTCGGCACGACACTCGGTGCGGACGACGGAATAGGTGTCGCGATGATTCTTGCGGTGCTCGACGACGATACTCTTTCCCATCCTGCGATAGAGGCGGTTTTCACATCGGACGAAGAAGTCGGGATGCTGGGCGCGCTTGCTTTTGATTTCTCGAAAATAAACGGTAAACGGCTTATAAACATCGACAGCGAGATCGAGGGCGAGCTTGTATGCGGCTGCTCCGGCGGGGTGGACATGCATGTCTCTCTTCCGGTGGCGCGTGAAGAGCGTTCCGGAATGGTTTTGGAGATAGGAGTCCGGGGGCTTGTCGGAGGGCATAGCGGGCTCGACATTCATCGCGGGCGGGCGAGCGCGAATACTCTGATGATACGGGTTCTGTCAGAGTTGCTCGACACGGTGGGATATTCCCTTATCGACTTCGCCGGAGGCGTGAAAGATTCGGCGATTTCCACTCTTTGCACCGCAAGGATCAGCGTTTTCCCTACCGAGGTGGAAAAGGCAAGGGATGCTTTGCTCACCATTGAGCGGAACCTGAAGACGGAGTACGGCGAATTGGAGCCGTCCCTCGATGTTTTTTGCTCTGAAGCGGGTTTTGAAATCGGCAGTGCACTGACCGGTTCTTCTCTGTCTCGTGCGTTGCGTCTACTCTCTGTGGTGTCCACCGGGCTTTTCGACAGGATTCCATATCTTCCCGATGTTGTTCAGACATCAGCGAATATGGGCGTTCTCCGGCTTGGAGATGACAGGCTGCGTTTTGTGGTATTTGTCCGCAGCAGCGTGGAAAGCTCCATGAGGTGGCAGAAGAGGCGTCTTATAAACGCAGCGGAGCTCGCCGGAGGTTCCGTTTTCATGGATTCCGAACATCCGGCATGGGTTTACAAGGCAGGATCTCCGTTGCAGGAGACGTTCAAGAGTGTATATAAATCGTTGTATGGTACAGATTTGAAGGTCACGGCTGTACATGCGGGGCTGGAATGCGGGATTTTCTCCGACAACATCGAGAATCTTGATGTGGTGTCGCTGGGACCGGATGTGAAAGGCGCGCATTCTCCGTATGAGACGCTTTCCGTGTCATCCACAGAGCGGGTTTACCGCCTGCTTTGCGAGTCGCTTGCAAAGCTCGAATAGCGAATATCGCTGTGCTGCCGGGGGCAGGGCGCCGCATTGGGAGTCTCTGCGAAATTTACGCTCGGGCGATGCTGAAGCACCCTGTTTGGTTGCGCAAAAACGCCGTTAGAAACAATCTCTGCGAACTTTACGCACGGGCGGTGCGGAGCCGGCGCGTCTCTTCTGTTAAAAATCTCTGAAATGCGCACAGTTTTTTGTTGAAAAGTTAAAATTTATATTTTAGACTTAACTGTTAGGTTTTGGGAAACGATGGGCAAGAGCGATGAAGCGTCTTCTGTCGGGTGGTGGTGAGCCGTTCGCAGAGGGTCCGAGTTTCCTCGATTCTTAAAATTGAATCGGCTTCAGAAGCCGTGTGGCGGTGTCGTGGTTTTTGCCGCGGAATCCCGGAGGCTTTCAAAGTCCTTTCAGAAGCTGGTCAAACCACACTGAAATCCTAAAAGGAGCGATGTTTCATGATTAAAAGGAAAATGAAATCAATGGATGGAAACAACGCGGCGGCTCATGTGAGCTATGCTTTCAGCGAAGTCGCGGCGATCTATCCCATCACCCCGTCTTCTCCAATGGCGGACTTTGTTGACCAGTGGAGCGCGAACGGACTGAAGAATATCTTCGGCACAGAGGTGAAGGTGGTCGAAATGCAGAGCGAGGCGGGAGCCGCCGGTGCTGTGCACGGCTCTCTCGGAGCGGGTGCCCTCACAACGACATACACTGCGTCGCAGGGACTTCTTTTGATGATTCCGAACATGTACAAGATTGCAGCCGAGCAGCTGCCTTGCGTGTTCCATGTGTCTGCCAGGACGGTTTCCACCCATGCATTGAACATTTTCGGCGACCACAGCGACGTGATGGCATGCCGCCAGACCGGCTTTGCCATGCTTTGCGAGGGCAACGTCCAGGAGGTGATGGATCTCGCTCCTGTGGCACATCTTGCCGCACTCACTGGAAAAGTTCCTTTTATCAATTTCTTTGATGGCTTCCGCACCTCGCATGAGATACAGAAAATCGCTGTCTGGGATTTTGAGGATTTGAAGGATATGTGCGACATGGATGCCGTCAAGGCTTTCCGCGAGCACGCTCTGAACCCTGAGCATCCGCATATGCGCGGCTCCCATGAGAACGGGGACATCTTCTTCCAGCACCGCGAGGCTTGCAACCAGTACTACGACGCTCTTCCCGAGGTTGTCGAGAGGTACATGGCAAAGATAAACGACAAGCTCGGCACCGATTACCAGCTTTTCAATTACTACGGAGCGATCGACGCAGATCGTGTGATCATCGCCATGGGTTCTATCTGCGATGTTGCTGAAGAGGTTATAGACTACCTCAACAAGCACGGAGAGAAGGTTGGTCTCATCAAGGTACGCCTTTTCCGCCCGTTTGCAGCGAGTAAGCTCATAAAAGCTCTTCCGGGCACGGTCAAGAAGATTGCCGTCCTCGACAGGACAAAGGAGCCGGGAAGTCTCGGAGAGCCGCTCTATCAGGATGTTGTCACAGCCTTTGCCGAGGCAGGAATCTCCGACACGGTTATCATTGGCGGTCGCTACGGGCTCGGTTCCAAGGACACTCCTCCCAGCAGCGTGTTCGCTGTTTTCAATGAGCTGAAGAAGTCTTCTCCCAAGAAACAGTTCACGATTGGCATTGTTGACGATGTGACTCACCTCTCGCTCGAGGAAGACAAGAACTGCCCGAATACCGCCGCGGAAGGCACAATCGAGTGCAAGTTCTGGGGTCTTGGCGGAGACGGCACGGTTGGCGCCAACAAGAACTCTATCAAGATCATCGGAGATTATACAGATAAGTACGTTCAGGCGTATTTCCAGTACGACTCCAAGAAGACAGGCGGAGTCACAGTCTCGCACCTGCGCTTCGGTGACAAGCCGATCAAGAGTCCGTACTACATCAACAAAGCAGACTTCGTTGCATGCCACAACCCGTCTTATGTCACAAAGGGCTTCAAGATGGTTCAGGATGTGAAGCCTAACGGCGTGTACATGATCAACTGCCAGTGGAACCTTGAAGAGCTCTCTCATCACATGGATGCTGCAAGTAAGAGATATATTGCAAAGAACAACATCCAGCTCTATACAATCGACGCCATCGACCTTGCCGCCAAGATCGGAATGGGCAAGCGCACCAACACGATTCTCCAGAGCGCGTTCTTCACTCTTGCAAAGGTAATGCCCCAGGAAGAGGCAATCCAGCACATGAAGGAGAAGGCCACCCAGTCCTATCTGAAGAAAGGACAGGATATTGTGGACATGAACCACAAGGCCATAGACGCCGGAGCCACCGCGTTTGTCAAGATTGATGTTCCCGCAGACTGGGCGGAAGCCACCGACGACAAGCATGCCGAGGCCCTGAAAGGACCGGATCAGCTTGTGAAGATGGTTTCCGGTATTCTTGAGCCTGTGGACAAGATGGACGGCGACAGCCTTCCGGTCTCTGCTTTCATGGATCATGTGGACGGTCAGTTCGAGCTCGGTGCGGCGGCTTACGAGAAGCGCGGCGTTGCTGTGATGGTTCCCCGCTGGGATTCCTCGAAGTGTATCCAGTGTAACAACTGTTCCTATGTCTGCCCGCACGCCACAATTCGTCCGTTCGCGTTGACCGAGGAGGAGTTGAAGGGTCTTCCCGCTGCAGCCAATGCGGTCGACATCAAGGCTGGAAAAGGCAAGGGCGTCTACAAGTTCACCCTCGCAGTGAGTCCGCTTGACTGTATGGGATGCGGTGTGTGTATCGGTGCTTGTCCGGTTGCAGCTCTCACCATGGTGCCTCAGGAAGAGGAGCTCCCGCAGCAGGAAGTGTTTGGCTACTGCGTTGAGAACGTGTCTGAGAAGCCTGACATGCAGGACAACACGGTGAAGGGCAGTCAGTTCAAGAAGCCGCTTCTGGAGTTCTCCGGTAGCTGTGCAGGCTGTGCCGAGACGTCTTATGCCCGCCTTGTCACCCAGCTTTTCGGCGACAGGATGTATATCTCCAACGCCACGGGTTGTTCGTCGATTTGGGGCGGACCTGCATCCACGTCTCCGTATTCAACCAATGCGGCAGGCCATGGTCCCGCATGGTGCAACAGCCTCTTCGAGGACAACGCGGAGCACGGGCTTGGAATGTATATCGGTCAGGATAAGATCCGCGAGGATCTCGCGTGCCTGATTGCAAAAATCTCCCAGAGCGACGACGCTGAGGCCGCTGTTAAGGATGCTGCTGCCGAATGGATTGCCACAAAGAACGACGGTGAGAAGAACAAAATTGCTTCTGACAAGCTTGTCAAGGCTCTTGAAAGCTGTGACTGCAAGTGCGATACCAAGAAGGAAATCCTTTCCAAGAAGGAATATCTCTCCAAGAAGTCCGTTTGGATTTTCGGAGGCGACGGCTGGGCATACGACATCGGCTATGGCGGTCTGGATCATGTGCTTGCGTCGAAGAAGAACGTGAACGTGTTTGTCTTTGACACAGAGGTGTATTCCAACACTGGCGGACAGGCCTCCAAGGCTTCCAATATCGGACAGGTGGCGCAGTTTGCCGCAGCCGGAAAGGAAGTCAAGAAAAAGAGCCTTTCCGAGATTGCAATGCAGTACGGCTATGTGTATGTTGCTCAGGTTGCGATGGGCGCCAACCCCGCTCAGACAATCAAGGCCATCACCGAGGCTGAGGCTTACGACGGACCGTCGCTTATTATCGGTTACGCTCCGTGCGAGATGCACTCAATCAAGGGCGGCATGACAAATTGCCAGAAGGAAATGAAGAAAGCGGTCGATTGCGGCTACTGGAATCTGTTCCGCTTCAATCCTGCTGCAGAGGGCAAGAAGTTCACTCTCGACTCCAAGGATCCTGCCGGCGGCTATCAGGAATTCCTGATGAACGAGGCGAGATATTCACGTCTTACACGTGAGTTCCCGGACAGGGCGTCCAGGCTCTTTGCCTTGAACGAGGAAGAAGCCAAGAAGCGCTATGAGCACCTGAAGAAACTGATCGATCTGTATCAGGACTGAGGACGCTTCCGGCTGAAATAGTCTAAAACCAAATGCGGCGGGGTCTTTCGCTTTCGCGAAAGACCCCGCCTTTTTGACTTGTCACGTTTTGTCTGATATAAATTCTGATATACATTCTGTGCGCTAACAACATGCGTGGGACGGTTCTGCTCTGTTCTGCCATCTGAGGCTTGTTTTGCATTCAGCGTCATACATCGTGCCAGCTAAACGGGTGTTGGCAGCGGGTTTAAAGCCCTTGCCGTCCTCTGCCAGATTTCTATATCCATGATTTTGCTCAGCTGACGTTTTTTGCCTAGAAATCACACGGAAGATGTTCAATGAACTTTCCATACTCTTCTATCTCTCAAATCAAATTGTGAACTCTACCGTAAACTGTCTGATTTTTTGATACGAAACATTTAATGTATTTCCGACATCATCCCAGCTGTGAACAATATTTGTTGTTTCGTTAGGGTGTGGTATAATACATTAAGCGGGAGGTTAAGGTATGACTGTTACTTTGAGAAATGTTGACTATCAGTTTTTGAATATTTTGGAAAGCCTTTTGCCGTTAAAAAAAGACATACAGATTGTCACGGAATACGACGAACCGAATGAACTTACCGTTAAAGTACTGCAAGATAGCGAAAACGGCAAAAATCTGAGTCCGGTCTTTACTTCTACAAAAGATTTTATGGCAGCTCTAAATGCTTGATTTAAGGTTTACAACTCAATTTAAAAAAGATTACAACCATGCTCAAAAAAGAGGATTTGACCTGTCTGAATTTGAAACAGTTGTGAATAAATTGCGCAACAAAGAATCTCTGGACGAGAGGTTTGAAGATCATCCTCTTTCTGGAAATTGGAAAGATCATAGGGATTTTCATCTTCATCCTGATTTGATTGTAATATAGCATAAAGCAGAATGAATTAATTCTTGAAATGGTTCGTATGGGAACCCATTCTGATTTGTTCAAATAGAAGAGAATTTGAAAACGAAGCAATATATCTTGTGTTTTGAAATTTTGCTAGTTAAAGCAATTTAAACTTACTGTGTGTGCAGTATACCATAAAACTTCACATAATCTCCACAAAATCCACCGAATTTGATGCTATTTTGCCCCGAAAAGTTTGATGAATTTTCGACTTCACGCGGATTATACAGGTGAAGAGTTTCCTGGCGGTGTTCTCGGATTTTGGAAGCGACACTTTCAGCCATCGTTTAACGGTTTTGAAGCCCGTTTGTTTAGCGGC
>CAMKPI010000008.1 GCA_946414625.1 uncultured Spirochaetaceae bacterium
CACCGCGCACCGTCACGCGCGACGCACCCACGCCACATCCGGCCTATGCCACACAAAAGCCTCCTCGCAGAAGCACGATCTCTGCCAAGTTTCGCTCGTTTCCGCATCAAGCATATCAGACCAGCGCTCGGAGGTCTTCTTGCAAAGCCCCGCCGGGGCGCGGCACAGATCATTTCCCGGCATATTGGAAAAAGGAATAGTAAGCCTTTGGAGAGAGCGTGACTATTCCCGCGCTTGCGGACAGCCCCCCTCCAAAGCCCGAAACAAGCACCCTGTTCTCCCTGTCCTTCACCAGTTTGTTCTTGTAGTCGTATGCGATTGTCACCGGCACGGTCGCAGACGCGCTGTTCCCCACAGCGTCGCCCGACTGCCATACCGCGGAATTCCAATCGAATCCGAGCTTTAGCGCAAGTTTACGAATCATGAACATGTTCGCCTGATGCGGCACGAAGCTGTCAATCGTGCTGCCGGAATCGCCTGTCTCCTCCAGAAATCTCTTCAGCCACTTCGACACATCGCTTGCCACGAAACGGAAAATCCCGAAACCGTCCATGTAAATATCAATATTGCGGCGCATTCCGCCGTCTTTCTGCTCCGTGTACTCGAGGTCCCCGGCTGTGACGGGTTTTGCCGAACCGCCCGCAGGAATCATCAGAGAGCCGTTTCCCGAACCGTCCGTGTAAAACGTGAACTTCCATTCGGGGCTGGACAAGGAGCCGTCCGCAACCGACACGCCGGCACAGAGACAGGAACCCTCATCCGCGCCTGACGTGCCAGCCCCACGGGAGGAGTCTTCCGTGCCCGACTCGCAAGTGCTGGAACAGGGGGTACCCGTCGTGCCCGACTCGCCAACACTGGGACAGGGGGTATCCGCCGTGCCCGACACGTCCGCGCCGCCAGAACATGAGGCGTCAACTGTACCAGGCTCACCAGTGCAAGAGCCCGACTCGCCCTCCGCCCCCGACACGTCAGCAGCACCAGGACAAGAGGCGCCCGCCGAGACAGAACCGGCACCGTCGCAATGAGCCGACAGCAAGGTGGCAGTCCCCGCGTCAGCCATAACAGGCAGTGTTGCCTTGTCCCTCGGACTTGTATATGCGCTCTGCACGTCGCCGTCGAGAAAGAGGACCTTCTTTCCGGATGCGGAAAGGGACTTTGCAAAAAGTGAGGACACATACAGCCCATATGCGTAGCCCGAGCAGGCAAGACTCATATCAAAACAGGGTATTTCGTGGCTGAGCCCCAGCGCGTCCTGTACAAGAGCGGCGTTGAAAGGCATAAGCCTGTCTGGAGTGAATGTCACAAACACCACAGCGCCGA
The DNA here is from genome assembly GCA_946414625.1 of uncultured Spirochaetaceae bacterium. Lineage (GTDB taxonomy): Bacteria > Spirochaetota > Spirochaetia > Sphaerochaetales > Sphaerochaetaceae > CAMKAB01. The sequence continues at coordinate 1,321 of CAMKPI010000008.1, forward strand.
TATCCTCTGGGGCGCATCCTGTGCCGGAGAGGATATCCCTCGCGGCAGCAAGACAAAGATCTGTCGTCGTCGTGCCCGACCGGGCAGTGAAGCGCGTCCGTATTCCCGTAGACTGCACGATCAAGGCCGCTTCGTCCCCGTAGAGCTCCTTCAGCGACTGCAAATTATCCGTTTTCACTTCGGGAACGCAGGCTGAGACGCCCTCAATGCGAACACCTCTTATACTAAAAATCTCCATCGCTATACTCCTTCGCACTTTGGACGGAAAACAATGGTTTTGCAAAGCTTTTTCAGCACATCCCCGTGCCCTACCTCGTACATCCTGTCCACACCGGCGTCTTTCAGAGACAGCACAGTGTCGAGCCACCGGACCTGCCCTGTCATCTGCTCCTCCAGGCACCTTTTCAGCTCCGCCGCGTCCCGCGTGGGCTTTCCCGAGACATTTGGAACCACATAACACGCGGGCTCGCCAAACCGGGTCTCTTCTATCATATCCCGCATTTCGCGCGAGGCAGACGCCATTTGAGGACTATGAAACGCGGCGCTAACATTGAGAAGCCTGAATTTAACGCTGTCTTTTTCACCATAGATCTCCATGAGCGCCTTTTCCGCTGCCTTCAACGCCTCCGTCTCTCCCGACACGACCACCTGTGTTTTTGAATTCAAATTTGCAACGACAAGACCCGGCGCCGCTTTTTCCAGGAGCGAGACGACACTTTCCTCGTCCAGCCCCAGTATCGCAGCCATTCCCCCGCGCCCGTTCTGTCTGGACATCAGTTCCGCTCTCCGCTTCACAAGGCGGAGCCCCGTCTCAAAATCAAATACTCCCGCCGCATAGAGGGCGCTGTACTCGCCAAGGCTGTGCCCGGCAACAAAGCCTGCCTCCAAACCGTTGGATCCGGCCTTTTCCAAAAACATTGCGGATGCGGTATATATCGCAGGCTGCGCGTATCTTGTGTCGGAAAGATTCTCCGCCGGTCCCTCGAACATCAGTTTTTTCAAATCATAACCGAGGATTTCAGAGGCATCGTCCAAAATCCTTGCGGCGGACGGCACATCGGCGTATACATCCATTGCCATTCCGACACTCTGAGATCCCTGACCCGGGAACAAAAAAGCATTCATTCACGCACCGCTCCGTCAAAATGTTAAAAAAACCGCAATACCTTTGCCGGGACACCCATCACAGTGGTTCCAGCCTTCACATTCCTTATCACCACACTCCCCGCGCCGACCACAGCGTGCTCGCCCACCCGCATTTTCGGCACCACAGTGCAGTTTGTGGCAAGGTATGCGCAATTCTCGATAACCACATGGCCTGACACGCACGAGCCGGACATAATCGACACGAAGTTTCCCACCTCGCAGTCGTGTCCCATGGTAACCGAAATGTTGAACAGGCAGAAATCGCCAATCCTGGTGTCGCAGCTGATATTCCCGCCCACGCAAATCACACAACCCTTTCCGACCGAAGACCTATCGGAAATGTTCACCGACGGATGTACAAGGGTCTCCCATGCGTTAAAATCCGGAAACATTTCCACAAGTTTCTTGCGGGCGTCAACATCCTGCATCGCTATCACCGCAGAGGCTCCTTGTTTCCGGCTTATTTCCGGAAGAAGAGAAACCGGGCCCAGCACCTCATAGCCGTTGACGGATGTTCCGATTTTCAATTCCGAATCATCAAGATATCCCAAAATTATATACCTGGGTTCGCGTTTGTTAATCTCCTCGATAAGCCATGCGACTTCCTTGCCGAAATCCCCCGCGCCCAAAATAACAATTCCCTTCATTCCGCGCCTCCGGTTATCCCTCTTTCGCGAGCCGTGCCCAAATCCCTCACATCCTCCGCGCCCAGCCAAATATCCTTACCCCAGGTGTGGTATCCAGGGAAGTCATGCCACATTCAGGCTGTTTTCGCAACACCATTATGCCGCCTGGCAGAGTATGAATACACTGCTCGCGACCCGTTCAGGTTGTTATCATACAACCCCCTTGCCGCATGGCAGGGTGTGGCATGCACTGGTCGCGACAATACTCAGGCTGTTATCGCAACGACTTCGCTTTCTGGCAGGGTGTGGCGTGCACTCGTCATAACCTCCGCCATGTAGCCAGGACGCGTCCGCGCTGATCTATATGTATGGGTTACAGGCAAAGCCCTCTAGTGTTATCACGTATTATGATGATATAATCATACCGCCGGGATGAGAGCGGCGCAACCGACCTTTGGTTTAGTTCGCGGGAGTTCGCAAAATGCGTGCCGGTTCGAAAGGCCTCAAAATCGGCATTTTTTCCTCGCCGCCTCATAATCCCGCGCGATCTCTTCAAGATTCCCGATCCTGAGTCCTGTATGGTTTTGGTAGATCCTTACAAAGGTTGCCGCATCCAAAACGCCGTCGGGCGTATCCATTTTCACACACACCATCCCGCGCCCCAGCGTGCGGTTGGCGGTACTTTTCAAAAAAGACTCCCCGTCTTTAAAATACGCCTCAGCGCCATGTGAGAAAAGGAACACAGGGCTTCCGGAATGCGGGGTAAGCCGGGTGTCGCGCCCCGAGAGCATCGCGCCTTGAAACTGCTGAGTGAGGTCGCTTCCGAAAAGAAACCAGGGCTCGTTAAGAATCATGTAGTTTTCATCAATTCCCGGGTGAGCCGCCTCAGGCGCAGCGGATTGTTTTCCGTCGAAGCCCTCCATACCGGTCTCTTCCGACACATATGGTGGGAAGCCGAAACGAAAATCAAAGCCGAGAGCCTTGAATTCTTCCCCGCGCAAATATTCAGAGTTGCGCTCATCAGCCAAAACATAGATTTTGCGAACGCCCACAAGAAGAAAATGAACAAGAAGATAATAAACCAACGGTTTATCATAGATGATTTGAGAGAAATCCACCCTCTGAAAAGCACCAGGGACCGCCGCACCGCCAGTGCGGGAAAGCTTCACGGACCGGGAGGAAGAATCCGAGCGTGCCCTCATGTCGATAAGACCTGCCCAGAACTGTTCCCGCAAGCCCTCCGACATCAGCACATCCAGATCCACATCGAGAAGCAGGGCTATTTTAGGAAGGAGGGCGACGTCCGGCAAGGACAGGCCGCGCTCCCATTTGGACACCGCTTTGTCCGTGACATGAAGAGCGTCCGCCAGCGTTTTCTGGGTAAAACCGGCGCGGAGCCTTGTCTCTTGTATAATCCTGCCCGTGTTCATAATGCCCCCCGAAACGCCCGTGCCTGTACGAGTTCGTCGAGTCCCCGCCTGTTTTTTTTACCTAGACCCGCTTCTGCCACACATCCGAACGCCCTTGCCCGAGTGAGGTCGACGGATCCCGACACTCCTTCCATCCGAGGCTCGGCCGTGCGAAGTCGGCGGAGAACCGCCTTCGTTTCCGCCCAAAGTTCGACGGCGCGAGGTCTGCGAATCCGCCCTCAGAGCCGCCCAAAGTTCGACGCCGTCCGTTATACAGAGGGGCTCTCTGCGAATGACCCAGACCTCGCGCTCCTCGTAGTTCGGCCGCGCTCGGTTTCACGAACCAAAGCACAGCGGGCGGAGCCGCCCCTCTCGGGGCGGCTCCGCCCGGTCTCACTTTCCCGCCGCATCGCTCGCCCCTATTCCTCCGGAGATCCCATGAACTCCCCCATAGTGGCTTCGCCTTCGGCACTGATACCCTCGTGTTTCAGCACTGATCTCGCCGTCTTTGCGATTATCTTCAGGTCGCCGAAAAACGTAATTTTATCCACATAGCGGACATCGAGGTCGAATTTCTGCTCCCAGGTTATCGCATTGCGTCCGCTTGCCTGAGCAAGACCTGTAAGCCCCGGTCTCACCTCGTGCCGCCGCGCCTGTGTTTGATTATAGCGAGACAGATACCTCACAAGAAGAGGGCGTGGACCGACAATAGCCATGTCCCCCTTCAGAATATTGAACAATTCAGGCAATTCGTCGAGGCTTGAAGAGCGGAGAAACTTTCCGAACCCGGTGAGACGCTCTTCGTCCGGAAGAAGCTCGCCCGCCGCGTCGCGCGCGTCGGTCATCGTTCTGAACTTATAAAGCGTGAAAATACCTGGCTCGCCGGTTTTCCTCTTGATCCTGCCCGGTCGCTCCTGCCTGAAAAAAACGGGAGAGCCCAGCTTGAAACGCACCAAAACGGAAAGAACAAGCAGCAAAGGAGACAGGCAAACAAGCCCCAAAAGAGAGAGGAAGAAATCCAGCGGGCGCTTCACAAACGCCTCGTAGGGTCCGTATGCCTTATGCTTCATCGCTTCTCCAATAACCCTCAGCGCGATATACAAGTCCCGACACACAAGGACGGCAACGCCGAAATCTTGTGTCCCACCACAGAGGCCCTCGTCCTAGACCCGAACAGTCCAACCAAACGGATCTGGACGCCTGCCCCACTGAATGTCCGTGAGCTCCTTGTAAATCCTCTCGGAAACCGGACCCGTCTTCTCGTCGTTGATCCGGTACACCCGGTCATTATACTCCAGCGCGCCGATAGGTGCCACCACAGCCGCCGTGCCAAGGCAGAGAGCCTCCTCCAGCGTTCCGTCCACCGCAGCCTGGATCACCTCGTCGATGGAAATCAGCCGCTCCTCAACCTCCATTCCCCAGCTTCTGCACAGCTGAAGCACACTGCGCCGGGTGATTCCGGGAAGAATTGACCCTGTGAGGCGCGGAGTTACAAGATGCCCCGCAATCTTGAACATCACGTTCATTCCCCCGCCTTCCTCAACATATTTGCGTTCCACTCCATCCAGCCAAAGAACCTGCGAATAGCCTTTCTCCTCGGCGCGCTCTCCCGCTCGGTTTGCCGCCGCATAGTTTCCACCGCACTTCACTTCCCCGGTGCCGCCGCGCACAGCGCGGACATCTTCGGTCTCAACCATGATAGGCACAGGCTTGAATCCTGAAGAGAAATAAGCCTTGGACGGAGACGCAATAATCATGAAACGTGCCTCGTGAACCCCGTGAAGCGAAAGGTTCGGGTCCGTTGAAAAGACAAACGGACGGATATACAAAGACGCCCCTTCATATGATGGCACCCAGTCTCGATCTATGTCAACAAAGGTTTTTATCGCCTGAACAACGACATCCGGATCCAAGGCGGGTATCTTCAGTCTTTTACAGGAATTGTTCAGCCTCTCCGCGTTATCCCGGGGGCGGAACAACTGCACTCCTCCATCCGGCGTGCGGTATGCCTTAAGCCCCTCGAAAACCTCCGTTCCGTAATGCAGAACGCTTGCGGCGGGATTGAGAATCACAGGTCCGAACGGAACAATCCGGGCGTCATGCCAAAGATCCTTATCGTTGTAATCCATGATAAACATATGATCCGAAAATACCGAGCCGAACCCCAGCTTCTCCGCGGGCGGCATCGTTCCGCGGTTGGTGCTTCTGACAATCTTTATATCCATTTTTCCTCCAAATCACGCCTTGCCAGCCCTCGAGAAGGGCCTTCCTCGGTGTGTTTCCATCTGTTATACAGCGGGTTTCGCCTTGCCAAGCCACACGAGGGACATTCCCGCATTCCAGCTGTCGGTGTGCTTCCATCCTTCATACAGCGGGTTCCGCTCGGGCAAAGCCTCGCGAGGCGTATTCACCTCCGGCACCGCGCTCAAGTGGTCCTCGGACGTACCTCCTTGCCAAGCCGCGCGAGTGGCATTCCCGATGTCGGTGTGTTTCCATCCTTTGTACAGCGGGTTCCGCCTGGGCAAAGCCTCGCGAGGCGTATTCACCTCCGGCACCGTGTTCAAGTGGTCCTCGGACGTACCGCCCTGCCGAGCCGCGCGAGGCGCATTCAGCATAAAGTGCGTGAGACCGCCACTTTCCGGCGGCTTCCACAGTTTTCATTCAATTACCCCGCTGCCCACACCGGCGCCACGGCAGCAAGCCTTTTTCAACAATTTATCGAACAGCCACACCTCGTTCAAGGTTTTTTCAGAACTATAACGTGTTTTTTTCAAAAAATCATATTTTTGCTGCGATTTTCCTTGTAAACCATATTTTTTTTATATACTTTGTATACATTTAAAATATACCAGTCAAAATTCACTTCGGCATATACAAACAAAGAAAGACCGTCACAAATTCTTCTTCACATACTCAATGAACGTCTCGTCCTCTATAGGGAGAGGCTTCCCCTTCAGCCACACAAACATATATTCCACAAAGCGTCCCGGATTCACAATTTCCTTCGCAACTATCCGCTGGTTCAGGACATAGGAGGTTCTGGGAAAGAGACTGATTCCTATTCCGCAGCCCGCAAGAGCCGCAACGTCGAGGTAGTTGTCCATCCTGCAGACAATTCTCGGCTCGGCCCCTATCTCGCTGAACCAATTATAGATCATGTTCACGAGGGCCTCCCTGCTCGGCACAATCAACGGCTGGTCCACCAACGAGGAAAGGTTCAGCGTGTCCCCTCCAAGGGAAGAGAGCGGATTGTCCTTGCTGATAAACGCCGTCATGTTCTCCTGCCCCACCTTGAAGCTGTGAAGCAGGGTCTGGTCGCATGGAGAGGTAATCACCGCCAGGTTAATCAGTCCGCTGCGCAATCTCTCAATCAGCTCGTCGCTGTTGCCATCTACAATCCTGAACTTCACCCCGGGATATTCCCTTATGAACGTCTCGATCCACTTCGAGGCGATATCCGGAGCTGAGCCCTCAACAAGCCCTATCGAAATCGTTCCGTTCATCCCGCGCCCCATCTGCCGTATCTCGCTGGACGTCTTTTCAGCCAGAGCCAGGATTTCCTTGGCATGGCGGTACAGCAGTTGCCCGGATTCCGTCAACTGAAGATGTCTCTTCCCCCTGATGAACAGAACCGTGTCGAGCTCCTCTTCCAACGCCTTGATCTGGCAGCTCAGCGGAGGCTGGCTGATATTGAGCTTCTCGGCAGCCCGTGTAATGTTCAGTTCCTCCGCCACAACGGAGAAATACCTCAAAAGCCTCATTTCCATAAACCCTCCAGTCCGCTCTGCGCGGTCTTATCCATACTAAAAAGATATCACAAGTATAACACAATATGTATTTGTTATTTTTTTGTCAAATTCCTATAATTCAGAAATATTTTTTGTCGAAAAGGAGACCTGGCAATGTGTTCAATAATCGGATATACATCCGCCCATCTGTCTTCGGATTATGTCAAAAATTTCTTCAACAGGACAATCTCGCGCGGACCGGACGGCAGTTCTTTTGAATATGTCGGAGGCAACTCTTGGCTCGGATTCAACAGGCTTGCCATAATGGATCCCTCAAAGTCAGGAATGCAGCCGTTCAGGCTGGGCGGCGACGCCCTTGTATGCAACGGGGAGATCTACGGCTTCCGGAAGATCAAGTCCTCACTCGAGGGCAAGTATTCTTTCAAAAGCGGATCAGACTGCGAGGTCCTGCTTCCACTGTGGAAAGAAAAAGGCGTCGGGATGTTCGCCGGTCTCGATGCTGAGTTTGCCCTAGTCATCTACGACTCAAAAAGCCAAAGCCTGGTTGCGGCGCGGGATCCTATTGGCATACGGCCTCTATTCTTCGGCTTTCTGCCCGACGGCGGCATTATCTTCTCCAGCGAGGCTCGCACCTTGATGGGACTCTGCGAGAATATCTCGCCGTTCCCGCCGGGTTGCTTCTACATGAACGGCGAATTCACCCGTTTCTCCGACCCGGCCTCGCAGCCGGTCATCAAGGACAACCTTGACTCCGCATGCGTCAAAATCAGGGAACGCCTTATCGAAGGAGTGCGCAAACGACTGGATTCGGATGCTCCGCTAGGCTTCCTCCTGTCCGGAGGACTCGATTCCAGCCTCGTCTGCGCCATTTCCGCTCGGATCCTCGGAAAAAAAATACGCACTTTCGCAATCGGAATGGACACCGACCCGATTGACCTGAAGTACGCAAGAAAAACCGCCGCTTTCATCGGCAGCGAACACATGGAGTTCAGAATGACGATGGACGAGGTTCTCACAACGCTGGACGAGGTGATAGCAATTCTGGGGACTTGGGATATTACCACAATCAGGGCGAGCCTCGGAATGTATCTCTGCTGCAAGGCAATCCACAGGGAAACGGACGTGAAAGTGCTCCTAACGGGAGAAATTTCGGACGAGCTTTTCGGCTACAAGTACACGGATTTCGCACCGAGCGCGGAAGAGTTTCAAAAAGAAGCGCAAAAGCGGATAAGGGAACTGCACTTCTACGACGTGCTCCGTGCCGACAGATGCATTTCCGACAACAGCCTCGAAGCCCGTGTGCCGTTCGGAGACCTGGACTTTGTGAACTATGTGATGGCGCTGGATCCGGAGTTGAAAATGAACAAGTACGGCGTCGGCAAATATCTGCTTCGCAAGGCATTTGAAAAGGACGATCTTCTTCCAGACGACATACTCTACAGGCAAAAAGCAGCGTTTTCCGATGCCGTCGGTCACAGCATGGTGGACGGACTGAAAGCCTACGCGGACAGCTTTTACTCCGACGAAGAATATGAAAAACGCAGGCGTCTTTATGACTGGTGCGCACCTTTCACTAAGGAAAGTCTTCTATACAGGGAAATTTTCGAGCGGCATTACCCTGGTCAAGCCCGGATGATTCCTGACTACTGGATGCCCAACAAGTCTTGGCAGGGCTGCAATGTGGATGATCCATCCGCCCGCGTTCTGTCGAACTACGGAGAAAGCGGAGAATAACCCGCGTGAGTCGGGCACCCGAAGCGGCGCAGCGGGACAATAACGGCAAAAGGGGAAATGATCGAAAACAACCGGGCGCTCTGCCCGCCCGCGGAAAAACACCCGAAGCGGCGCCGCATGACAAGACGCGCTTTGCCGCAAACAATGCCGCCTACGCCTAAAGCCACATGCCGCAAACAATGCCGCCGCGACCCAATACGGCAAAGCGCGGGCACCACACTCTGGTAATCTCAAACCACGCGCGCCGCACACACAGAGGAATTTACATGGAAGACAAGATAGACATCGAGCAAATATTCGCAAGCAACGTATTCACCCCGGACATGATGGAAATCTACGCGGGGAAAAGCGTTGTCTTGGCATACAGGAAATGCGTGGAAACAGGGGCAAGCCTCGACATGGGGACCGCCGAGAAAATCGCCTCATCCATGTTGCGCTGGGCTTTGGACCGGGGCTGCACCCACTACACCCACTGGTTCCAGCCCCTCAACGGCGGGACAGCTGAAAAACACCAGTCTTTCATCGAGCCGGACGGAAAAGGAAAAATCACCCTTGGCTTCTCCGGAAAAGAGCTCATAGTCGGTGAGCCGGACGCTTCCAGCTTTCCGTCCGGAGGGCTCAGAGCCACTTTCGAGGCTCGCGGCTACAGTGCCTGGGATCCCTCCTCTAACGCATTCATAAACGACAGCTCGCTCCACATCCCAACCGTGTTCCTCTCATATTCCGGAGAGTCGCTGGACGAGAAAACCCCCTTGCTTCGCTCGATGAAGGTTCTTGACGCCCAGGCGTTGAGAATCCTTAGAGCGCTCGGCGACAACGAAACCCAAAAGGTCACTCCTATGGCTGGTGTCGAACAGGAATATTTTCTCCTGGACAAGAGCCTCTGCGATGCGCGCGAGGATCTGAAGATCTGCGGCAGAACCCTTTTCGGGGCAAAACCTCCGAAAACTCAGGAGCTGGACGACCACTATTTCGGCTCAATCAAGCCAAGGGTCGCGGCCTTCATGAAAGATCTGGAGATCGAGCTGTGGCGGCTCGGAATCCCCGCCAAAACGAAGCACAACGAAGTGGCGCCATCCCAACACGAAATGGCTCCCGTCTACACCGACTGCAACATCGCCAACGACCAGAACCAGCTCTCGATGGACATAATGAAGAAAGTGGCCGATAGGCACGGCCTTGTGTGCGTCCTGGCGGAAAAACCGTTCGACGGCATCAACGGCAGCGGAAAGCACAACAACTGGTCTCTGAAGACAGACCGGGGGGAGAACCTCCTCGCCCCGGGTAAAACGCCATGGCAAAACGCTCGCTTTCTCCTCTTCCTCGCCGCATTCGTCAGTGCGGCAGACGAGTTTCAAGACCTGTTGCGATGCAGCGCGGCATACGCCGGCAACGACCACAGGCTCGGCGGAGACGAGGCACCTCCGGCTGTCATGTCGATATTCCTGGGCTCCGACCTCGAGGAGGTTGTCAACTCGATCATCGAGGACAGGACCCCCGAGGGCGAGCCGACAGCCCCGATCCGGATCGGTATCAGCGCGATACCCAGCATACCGAGGGACACATCGGACAGAAACAGGACAAGCCCGTTGGCTTTCACCGGAAACAAGTTCGAATTCAGGATGCCCGGAGCAAGCCAGAGCGTCGCAGAGCCGAACATGATTTTGAACACCATCGTCGCCGACAGGCTGTCTTCATATGCTGACAGGCTCGAAAGTGCCGACCCCGACAAACTGAACGACACCCTGCACGATCTTATAAAAAGCGAATTCAAGGAACACCGCAGGATTCTCTTCAACGGAAACGGCTACTGCAGCGCATGGGTGGTCGAGGCTCAGGAGCGTGGGCTGTCAAATCTCGCAGATACAACGGACGCCCTGCCCACATACCTATGCGAAAAGAACATTGCACTCATGGAAAGGACTGGAGTGCTTACAAGGGGCGAAATGACGGCGCGAGATGAAATCCGCAGGGAAAAATACCTGAACGTTACCAAAATAGAGGCGAAAACTCTCCTCGGCATGGTTCTGCGGGAAATCGTCCCGGCCATTGCGCTGTTCAAGCATTCCATCCCTCCATCCTCTCCGGGAGGCGTGGAAGCAAGGATTTGCAGAGACCTCGACAAGGTCAGCGTAAACCTCTATTCACTCGCGCAGTCACTCGGAACAGCGGTGGAAAACATCCCCGGCGCAACCGATCCTACGGCTTTGGGATACTGCAAAAGGGAGATCCTTCCTTTAATGGAAGAGATGCGGCTCCATCTGAACAAGGCGGAGAACCTCGTTCCCTCGAAATTCTGGCCATACCCTGCGTATGGACAGCTGCTATTCTCTGTTTAATGCCGCTTATCGCTCTCCGCTCCCCCCTCGAGACCCGCAACCCAAGGCGTTCCGTCCGGAGCGCAGATTGAAACGCAAAAGGTTCGCGGAAAACACAAAGTCCGTGGAAGACGCGGAAATAAAACCCCGAAAACGATGAAAAACAAAAAACAGGCGAAAAACACATGGAAATAAAGAGCACCAAACATATCTTTGTCACAGGCGGAGTGGTATCCGGCCTTGGAAAAGGCATCACAGCGGCTTCCATTGGAATGCTGCTGAAAGCCCGCGGCCTAAAGGTGGCGGCGCAGAAGCTCGATCCATACCTGAACGTTGATCCCGGCACGATGAGTCCTTACCAGCACGGCGAAGTTTTTGTCACGGACGACGGAGCGGAGACCGACCTCGACCTCGGGCACTACGAAAGGTTCATAGGCGAGAACCTCAACAGATTCTCCAACCTGACCACCGGCAAGATATATTCCAGCATAATAGAGCGGGAACGCAAGGGAGGCTATCTCGGCTCCACGGTGCAGACTATACCCCATGTCACCGACGAGATTAAGCACTTCGTCTACAAGGTCGGCAGCGAAACCGGCGCAAACGTGGTGATAACCGAGATTGGCGGCACGATAGGAGACATCGAAAGCCAGCCTTTCATTGAAGCCATACGACAGATCGGTCTGGAGATCGGACGTGAGAACGTCATGTACATCCATGTGACCCTTGTACCGTACCTCAAAGCGAGCCACGAGCACAAATCCAAGCCTACACAGCACAGCGTCAAAGAGCTTCAGGGAATGGGAATCTCCCCGGACGTGATTGTCCTGCGTTCAGACGAGGAGATCCGCGACCGCGGGATCTTCCAGAAAATCGCCCATTTCTGCAATGTAAGTCCTGAAAAGGTGATTGAGAATAAAACCGTCCCGATTCTCTACGAAGCGCCCTTAATGCTGGAGAAAGCCAACCTCTCGAAGATCATTTGCAATAGGCTCGGCTTCGAAACCCCTCCTCCTGACTTGTCCGGCTGGAGGCATATGCTCGACCGGATGAAATCCTCGAAGAAATCCATACGAATCGCCATTGCGGGCAAATACGTCAAAATGCCCGACGCATACCTCTCGGTGACGGAAGCGCTGCGCCATGCAGGTTTCGCCATCGGGGTCTCGGTCGATATCCAGTGGGTCGACACCGAGGCTCTGGACGCGTCCAACGCCGGCGAAGTTCTGGGCTCCTCTAGCGGCGTGCTCGTCCCGGGAGGCTTCGGAACAAGAGGCCACGACGGAATGATCACGGCGGCAGAATACTGCAGAACGCGCCACGTCCCCTACTTCGGAATCTGCCTGGGAATGCAGATTGCTGTGATGGAATATGCAAGAAACGTCGCGCGTATGACGGGCGCAGACTCCAGGGAATTCAATGCCGACACTCCTTTTCCCGTAATTGACTTCATGCCGGACCAGTGTGCCGGCAAAGACAAGGGCGGAACGCTTCGACTCGGGAAATATCCGTGCGTCCTTTCCGGCGGATCGAAGATCCGGAGCTTTTACGGGAAAGAGGAAATAAGCGAACGCCACCGGCACAGATACGAAGTAAACAACGCGTTCAGGAACGCTTTGGCCGCTGCCGGGCTTTCCATGTGCGGCACATCGCCCGACGGGAGACTCGTGGAAGCGGTCGAGCTACCAGGCGAGGATTTTTTCATAGGCGTGCAGTTCCACCCGGAGTTCAAGAGCCGGCCGGACAGACCACACCCGCTGTTCCTCGCCTTCATCAGGGCAGCCCTGAGCCAGGGTTCGCATACCCGGACTCTTTGATATAACCGTGAACCGTCGGCGTGACCCGGACCCGACGGGATCCGAACGAGGAAACGTGCCCAGACCCGCCGGCGTGAGCCGGATTCGGCGGCATGACCCGGACCCGGCAGAACTCGAACGAGGAAACGTTACCACGACCCGCCGGCGTGAGCCGGATTCGACTGCATGCCCCGGACCCGGCAGGACCCGAACGAGGAAATGTGCCCAGACCTGCCAACGCTACAACGACCCGGTGGCATGCCCCGGACGGGATGACGTGCCCCGTCCGCGGCGACATAAACTTGACCACCCGGCATATCTCCAACCACAGCGACATGCCGCGTCCCGCCGACGGACCGAGGAAAACGCTGTGAAAAACGCTTGCGCGTGGCGGACAAACGGCTGTATCTTTATCAACATAAAATACCATCATAAACGAACTGGAATAGCTCAGAAATACTGCGACAGGGCGACATGCATGGAGTGAGGACTTGTGTTCCACTCTCCACGCATAGCTCAGAAATACTACTCAGGGGCGACACATGTGCGGAATACTAGGCTTTGCCGGCGCGAGAAGCGCATCCGAAATACTTCTTGAAGGATTGAAGAATCTGGAATACCGAGGCTACGACTCGGCTGGCATCGCCGTCATGGATGGCGACAGGATTTCCGTGGCAAAGACAAAAGGCAAAATTGCTCGGCTCTGCGAAAAAACGGAAAACGGTGCGCTTCTGCATGGATGCGTCGGCATAGGACACACCCGCTGGGCAACGCACGGAGCGCCGACCGACGGGAACGCTCACCCCCATTTGAGCAACAGCGGACGCTTTGCAGTCGTGCACAACGGAATCATCGAAAACTTTCTCGACCTGCGCGAGGAGCTTCTTCGCGACGGCTATCATTTTGAAAGCGAGACAGACACCGAGGTGATTGCGGGTCTTCTTGAAAAGCATTACAGCGGCGACGTGCGGGAAGCGCTGATCAAGACCTCGAACCGGCTGCGCGGCTCCTTCGCGCTGGGAGTGCTATGCTCCGATGAACCCGGGAAAATCTTCGCTGCAAGAGAATCGAGCCCTCTGGTGCTGGGCATCGGAGGCGGCGAGAACTTCTTCGCGTCCGACGTCACGGCCTTCATAGCGCACACCCGCAACGTGATTTACATGGAAGACGGTCAGTTTGCGGAGCTCTGCGGGGATTCGGTCAGGATTTTCGACTGTACCGGCACAGAGATCCAAAAAAAGACAGCACGAATAAACTGGGATGTCAGGGCGGCGGAAAAAGGCGGATGGGAGCATTTCATGTTGAAGGAGATCATGGAACAGCCCGGAGCCGTAAAGGCGGCAATCTCCCCGCGCCTCTCATCCGGCTCGGTGGTTTTTGCCGAGCTACGAAGCCTCGTTCCGCTCCTTCCCCGGTTCCGGCGGATAATCATCACCGGTTGCGGCTCCGCATATCATGCAGGCTGCGCGGGGAAATCCACGCTGGAAGAGCTCTGCGAAATCCCCGTGGAAGTGGTCCTCGCCAGTGAACTGAGGTACAGCGACCCTCTCGTGGACGAAAGCACCCTACTCATTGCCATCTCGCAGTCGGGAGAGACAGCGGACACAATCGCCGCGCTGAAGGAATGCGCGAGGCGCGGGGCGGAAACGCTTGCCATTGTGAACGTGGTCGGGAGCACAATCTCGAATATCGCCCGACACGTGGTCTACACGTGGGCAGGTCCCGAGATCGCCGTGGCCACAACAAAAGGCTATACCACTCAGGTGGCGGTTCTGTACCTCCTCTCGGTGTTCATCTCGTCCCATCTGGGGAGGCTCGGCGAGCAGCAAAAACCGCTTTGCGCCGCGCTTGAGGCAATTCCCGGAAAAATCCAGCAGGCGATTGACATGAATCCTTCAATTGCAACGCTCGCAAAGAAATACAGCGGAAGCAGCGCAATATTCTACATCGGCAGGAACACGGACTGGGCTTCCTCGATGGAGGGTGCGTTGAAAATGAAGGAGATCTCATATCTCCATGCGGAATCCTACGCGGCGGGGGAACTCAAACATGGAACCATAGCCCTGATAGACGACAACGCACCTGTGGTCGCGCTGTGCTGCAACCCCCGCGTGATGGAGAAGACGCTCGGCAACATCGTGGAAGTGAAGGCTCGGGGCGCGAAAGTGCTCGCCCTGACATACAGGAACAACAGAAAGATCCTCTGCGAGGCAGACGACATCATGTTTATCCCGAACCTGGATCCGCGGTGCGACGAGAGCCTCCCGACGCGCCAAAAGGATGAGTCAACCACGGAGAGAGCATTCACACAGAACCAGGCATCCACAAGGAATCTAGGCTCCACCCAGAACGCGGAGCCTGGCACTCACCCGCTGTCCAGCCAAAACGTGGCAGAATCGCCGCTCAAGGCGGAATTGACAGCGCACGGCAAAGACGCGGAGCCTGACACTCACCCGCTATCCAGCCAAAACGCGGCAGAATCGCCGCTCAAGACGGAATTGTCGGCGCACGGCAAAGACGCGGAGCCCACCAGGCTCGATATCAACGCACTTTTCTCTGCGGTCGTGGAAATTGTGCCACTGCAGCTGTTCGCGTACCACACGGCAAAGGAGCTGGGACGGGACATCGACAAACCGCGCAACCTGGCAAAATCCGTCACGGTTGAGTGACATGCGGCAAAAACAAAAAGCCCGTCTCGAAATACACCCCGCCACCGACCATACCGAAATTGCCCCGGCACAGACCTCCCTGTCAACGGTTACGAATATGACACCCGCCACCGCCCATCCCAAAATTGCCCCGATTGCTGCAAAATCCGCCTGAAGACGGCTTGCACGAACGACGAAGCATTACTGTAGACCCACACTTTGCCGAAGATCCGCCCGAAGGCGGCTCACACAAACGAATGAACAACAAAGCCGAGGCAAACAGATCGGGATTTCCTCCGGTCAAAGAGACTCTTATGCGCGAGGGAGCGTGCCCCGGCACAGACACTACTCACTCTGGGAGTCTCTGACAACATGCCGAAAGCGGCGCTCTTCATTCAATCTACAAAAAATTTTTCTTAATTTCTGTTAAAGGCCATGGTACAATTGTTCTGATAACGCCGAATCCGGACGGACAGAACCTCAAGCGCATTTCCGAACAAAACCGGCAACGGGCTCGAATACGCCTCTCGGGATCGGATACCTTACGGCATTCACCCATCCGTGGGCACATGCACAGGAGAATATCAATGAAAAACAGAGATTTCAGAATTGCGGAAGCCTCTCGACAGGCTCTCTCTTACGAGACTCCGCTGTTCGAGACGGACGACAGGCTGAACAGGATCTACAGGCAAAGCCAGGAGCTTTCATTTCTTTACAACACAAAAAACAATGACACATCCAGCACAATGTCTGCCGCGAGCCTCAACGCCGTGGCAGTACTGCACCTGGTATACGAGACGGTCATCTCCTATTACCTGAAGATGTCCAGCACCAACCCGTTCACACGCGTTGCAGTCTATGCGGAAAAAAACGAAGCGATATCGGGTGTTCTGAAGTTCTACGAGGAAAAGTTCCCATCGAAACTCGATCCGGATGCGGAGTCTGGAGAAACAGGTTCAGGAGAAAATCCCCCTGTCTCCTCCGCCACCCCAACAGACGAGAAGATCCGGGAGTTCTTTGTCCACTGGGTATACCGTGCCAACCCCGCAATTCTCGACGCAACGCTCACCCTGCTGAACCAGAAGGATCTGGTCTTCCCACAGGGCACGCAGGCTCTGAAAGCCCTGCTGGGGACATACCTGCAGGGCGGACAGGTGTCGAAAAGCTCCCGCGAGGACCTTTTTGGCTTCCTTACATACCCGGCAAGGCTCTATCCAAACTCCCTGCCCCAGCAGATCCGCTTCATACTGGAGCACTGGGCTGACATTCTGCCGGAAGACCTCCGCATAATGCTTCTGAGATCGCTTGATTACATCGCCGAGGAAAACCATCCCCGTTTCAGCGGACCCGGACAATACGACGCTATCTCCTACGAGGGCAACGCCGACATCGAATCCTTCTCCGAGGACAAGAACTGGATGCCGAACGTGGTGATGATGGCTAAGAGCACCCTTGTATGGCTGGATCAACTCTCAAAGAAATACAAGCGGGATATACACACACTTGACGCCATTCCGGACGAAGAGCTGGACGCTCTCAGAGACAGCGGTTTCACTGCCCTGTGGCTCATCGGGCTTTGGCAGCGCAGCGTTGCGTCCAAAAAGATAAAGCAGCTCTGCGGCAACCCTGACGCGGAATCCTCAGCATACTCGCTGAAGGGCTACGTCATCAGCGACAGAATCGGCGGATGGCAGGCACTCTGCAACCTCCGCGAGCGTTGCGACAAGCGCGGCATCCGCCTTGCGAGCGACATGGTTCCGAACCACATGGGGCTTGACAGCGACTGGCTCGTTGACAGGCCAGAGCTTTTCACCCAGACAGACTGGCCGCCGTTCCCCTCATACACGTACAACGGTCCGGACGTATCCGACAATCCCGCCATAGAGGTGAAAATCGAGGACCACTACTACAACAGAACGGACGCCGCCGTCACCTTCCGCCTCCACGACAGGCGGAGCGGACGAACGACATATGTCTTCCATGGAAACGACGGCACGTCAATGCCCTGGAACGACACGGCACAACTGGACTTCCTGAAGCCGGAAACTCGCGAAGCGGTGATTCAGCAGATTCTCGAAGTGGCGCGGAACTTCCACATAATCCGCTTCGACGCCGCAATGACCCTTGCCAAAAAACACATACAGCGCCTGTGGTATCCCAGGTACGGACAGGGGGGCGACATCGCAGGGCGTTCAAACTACGCAATGAGCGACGAGGAGTTCAACAGAAGAATCCCGGTGGAGTTCTGGCGAGAGGTGGTGGACAGGATCGCTTCTGAAGTGCCGGACACGCTCCTTCTCGCCGAAGCTTTCTGGATGATGGAGAGCTACTTCGTTCGCACCCTCGGCATGCACCGCGTATACAACAGCGCGTTCATGCACATGATGAAGAATCAGGACAACAAGAAGTACCGCGACAGCATAAAGAACACCTTGCTTTTCGACCCGGAGATTCTCAAGCGTTACGTAAACTTCATGAACAACCCGGACGAGGAGACAGCAATCGCCCAGTTCGGTGACGGAGACAAGTACTTCGGAATCTGTACGCTTCTCGCCACAATGCCCGGTCTGCCGATGTTCGGTCACGGACAGATACAGGGTTTCCGCGAGAAATACGGCATGGAATACCAGCGCGCGTACTGGGACGAGAAGCCGAACCAGTGGCTCGTGGACGAGCACAAACGCCGGATTTTCCCCCTCCTCAGGATGAGGTGGCTTTTCTCCGGGTGCGCGAACTTCGACATTTTCGACGTCGTGGACGGCGGCAATGTGCAGGAATCGATCTATGCCTACACAAACGGTGAGAACGGGCGCAAAACGCTTGTCCTTTACAACAACCAGTACGACCACGCACAGGGCAAAATCTACCAGAGCGCTCCGAAGGTTTATCGCACGCCAGGCGGCAGGGAAACGCGCAGCCAGAATATCGCCGAGGCGTTCGGACTCTCCAGAGGAGGCAGGCGATATCTCGTATACCGGAACTTCACCGAGGGACTTTGGTATCTCTGCCCGTCGTTCAGGATTTTCGATGACGGCTACTGGGTGTCGCTGAACGGCTACGAGACGCGCGTCCTCACCGACATCCACGAAGTAGAGGACATCGACGGAATCTACGAAAAGCTATACAACCGCCTCCAGGGGCGCGGAGTACGCGATATAGGTCTGGAGACCATCCTCCTGCAGCTGGAGCCATATTTCGAGATCACCCGTCCTCTTGCTTCCCAGAAATTCCTTGAGGACCTCCGCGTGGTTCTGCGCTCCGCAGCCTCTCCGGTGGCAGACTCCGATGGACACGAGACTCGGGATGACGGAGCCTCTTACGAGACAGGTCACGCAAAAATTGACATAATGCAGACGCTGGGAGGCTATTACACATATGTGGAAGAGCTGGAGGGACTCTTTGAAAAGCTCGGTCTGAAAATGAAGTCAGTCAAGCCGCAGGAGATTATGGCCCGCCTCGACAGGATCGACGAAGTAAGCCGGACGGAACTTTTCAGCCGGTGCAACACGATAATGGGCGGGGATCTGACAACAATTCTCTCCGCGTCCTTCGCCGTGCTTCCCTTCATCGGCTCCTTCGGACTTGGGACATACTCGAGCGTGATGGACATTCTGCGAGTATTCCCTCACCTCATGCTGGACAGACTCTATGGCAAGAGCCCTGAGGTCCTGGAGAGGGCGTCCATACTTCTGGCATCCTCCAGCAGTAACAGCGTTGAGGAATACCTGCAGGACGACGGTTTCAGACACCTCATACAGGTGAACCACTACAAGGGAGAGCTTTGGTACAAGGGAGACAACTTCCAGGAGTGTCTCATACTCCTCTTCCTTGCCCGCGCTCTGGATGACCCATCATTCACAGGCGACGCGGCGACTGAGGAGAAATACCGACAGGAGATCGACTTATGGCTCCATAAGGATCTCGCCGCAGACTACAAACTTGACAACCTGCGGTCATAAGGCTAAATTTACAGGGGTGCAGGCGCAAGACAGCGTCCGCATCCCTATTTTTTTCCGAGGAAAACAAATTGAACCGGACCGCGAAAACGCTTTTGCTGCTCCTGCAGCTAGTCCTATCCCTGGCAGTGCTCCTTTTTTGCGCGAACGGAGTATATTCCGCGCCGACATACGACAATGAGGTGATCTTCATCTCCTGCGCCGTCCGGATTATCTGCGGGCTCGTGTTCGCCCTTTTCTATTACCGTTCGCTTTCCAGCTTCTTCGGAACAGAGACTCTCTTCATACCGCTGTACCTCGTGTTCATGGTATGCGCTGAAATCCGCGTGTTCGACTACTTCGCGAGAGCTTTCCAGTTCTACATAATCTCCCCCACCGACTGCGTGAACATCTTCATGTTCAGCGCCTTGATGAGCGTGCTCTGCTTCATCGGATACTGTCTTTTCCGGAACAAGACCTCGTCCGCCAACATAACAATTTTCATAATCGCCATCTCCATCATGAGCATAATCATGACATTCATGCTTCCCAAATCGCAGAATTTCCAGAGCCTTAACGACTTCTTCGTATTCAACGTCGCAGTGAGGGCCCTGTATGTCGCCGCTGCGCTGTCCTGCCTCCTCCTATACCTCACAACCCCCCGCGACGGCGCGTCTCCTCTCGGCTTTTCCCTAAGATACATAGCGCTGTTCCTCCTTCTTGTAAACAGCTACATAAACATGTTCTACAACTCGGTGCTGATGGATTTCATCGGAACGGCATTCTCCCTTGCGGCAAGCGTTCTCATGCTTATCATAACACGGCGCGACGCTATACGGTTTTAAGCAGGTGCCGGCGGTGAAAGAGATTTGGCTGCATTTAGAGGCGATGGAAACGACCGGTTGCGCGGGAACAATCATACAAAGCGGCGCACAAAAAGCGCATAACACATAACAGTTCAGAATTCATAAAAAAATAAAAGAGTCAACTATTATTAAATGAAAAGAGAAGAAAAGAGTTTAAACAGTTTTAATCT
>CAMKPI010000009.1 GCA_946414625.1 uncultured Spirochaetaceae bacterium
GTATGCTGGGCATGTGTCCACCCGTTTTTTTAGACGTGTATGCTGGGTATGTGCCCACCTGTTTATTTAGGCAGGTTTGCTGGGTGTGTGCCCAAACTTTTTTAGGCGGGTGGGCTTGGCATATTCCGTCAGCGTTCACCCCCTCTTTCAGAATGTTTTAATATTTTGCTGTCCGGTCGTAGCCTGGCTACGAGTCCTTCAGTGCTTTCGAATAAGCGTCGGCCAGTAGAGGTTGTCCCAGGAAGGTTCACCGGAGGTCTCGGACAAACCGGGCATTCCCGGACTCTGGTTGTATGCGCCGGATTGTGTATCGGTTGTGAAAGAAACCCGATTCTCATGGGTATTTGAGCGGAGGAATCCCAGGTTTTCCATGATGTTTTTCCATTCCCGGTAATGTGCGGTAATGTAAGACCTGTATGTCATGTCTGTTCCGGGAACAATGCGAGCCGACATGTCGTCAGCCATGAAGAACGCGGGAACGCCGTTCGGATATGCATCTCGTCTTGCTTTCTCGTCGCATGGCAGCCCACCGAATTCGATTGTCCATGCCACACGTGTCTCGGTGCTTCCAAACCAATCGACGAACGCTTTGACCTGTTCTGTCTCCTGAACCGTTCTGCCGGGTTTTTCAATGATTCCTATATATTCGGCAATGTAGAACGCGCCGTCTCCGATGTCCGCAATCTCCAAGTCGGATGCCGAAGTCGAATCTGTCCCTGTGATCCCGTGAAGCGCGGATGATGGAACAGGCGCAGCGTCGACATCACCCCGCACGAGCGGCTCCAGGCCGTATGGGGTATCTGTAAATACACCATCTGAGAAGTATTTCCAGAGTTGTTTCCAGCCTTCGGTCGATATACCGCCAGCCTTGGACGAGGGGTCGATGAATCGAAAGAGTATGGAATAAACGATGTTCGCGTTGGTCGTTCCGTCAAGTTTTCCGGGTCGGTACCATCTGACGCTGAGATCTGTCAAATCAGACCAGTGTTCAAGAAAAACTCTGCTGCGGCGGGAGCTTGAGGCGGCTATCGCGGTGGCGTCCGCCGCGGATGTGTCGAATTCGGTTGTGTCGCCCGGGGTGTTGGTTCCCGAGGTTTTTACGCCGGGCACGCCCACATCCGCGCTTGCGTAGGTTTTTACACCGGGCACGCCCCCATCCGCGCCTGTGTAGAGTTCTCCAGCAGATCCCGCGGCAATGTATCCATTTCCGGGCACGCCCACATCCGCGCTTGCGGCGAGTTTTTCCTGGGGGCCGCCAGATGCCTCAATTCCTGAATTTTTTTCTTCCGTCCCTCCAGTTCCGCCATTTTCAGCATCTCTCGGATCTATGCCTGGATTTTCAAGCGCTCTGGCAGTGTCTTTTGTTTCTCCTCTTGCGGCGAAGAGAGTTTTGTCGCCGGAAGACGGGATTTTGTTATCCGAGTCTTTCTCCAGAGGCTCGATCTCTTCAATTTGCGCTCTAAGCGCGCCTTTCCTGTATGCCATAATCAGGTTCTGCAGCAACAGTCCGTATGCTTTGCCGTCGATTTTTCTCTCTCCGGAGGATTCTTCCCACGTCGGGACGAAAGCCGTGAGTTTGAGGTTCTCGTATTCTCCGTCTGTTATCTGTGACCAGAGAATGTCATTAAGGCCAAAAAGTACATCGCCGTCAGAGTTCTCGTTGGCAGCTTTGACCGCGGAGGTGTCTCCGGATATCAGTTCGCTGCTGTCTATCGAGATTCTGAAACCTGCGTCCCTCGCTTTGCTTATCAGCCAGTCCGTTTGTTTTTTGGAGTTTGAATTGGAATAGATACGGATCGTATAATTTTCGTCTCTTGGGATAGTTTTAGTTTTCCGCGCGGTGCTTTTTTCCCCGGTGCCCTGTGTCTTTTGGATTACGGCAGATTCCTCCCTGTTCCCTCGGGCAAAAACAGGGCAAACGAAAAAAATGATGAAGGCCGCTACAAGAGCTGAG
Organism: uncultured Spirochaetaceae bacterium; assembly: GCA_946414625.1. Taxonomy (GTDB): domain Bacteria; phylum Spirochaetota; class Spirochaetia; order Sphaerochaetales; family Sphaerochaetaceae; genus CAMKAB01. The sequence continues at coordinate 1,955 of CAMKPI010000009.1, forward strand.
GTGACAAATTTCTTCATATAGTTGATTTTAAGCGATGGTGGAAAAGTTACAATAGGTGTGTAACAAATAAAAATCCAAACAGATTTGCAGGCTTTGCTATTGCAACAAAATTCCGGAAAAAGTAGAATAGAGCCAATGGTCCAATAGCTCAGCAGGATAGAGCGACTCCCTCCTAAGGAGTAGGTCGTGCGTTCGAATCGCGCTTGGATCATTTTTTTGTTTTTATACATGTCTTTGTGCGGATTTTTTCTGCTTCTGGAATCTGACGCGAAGCTCCCGTCTTTCGGTTTTTGTTTTTTTTGATTCATAGTATTTATTACGTTTTTTGTAATTTATTCTTATATAAACAGTTGTGCCTAGGAACTGGAAAAAAATACTTTTGAAATATTCGCAAATAATTGGAAAAAACGCTGAAAAAACGATCCGACTCGGGTTTCGCCTTGACGGAAGGGGGATTTGAGGGGTAAAATGTCTTTGCGGTGTACTCTCATGCGAATCTCGGCGGATTTAGTCCCCTTGATAGCTCGTCGGAGAGCGCAGCATAGCGGGGTGTTATACATGAAAAAAAGAGTTTTCGGCAAGTGTATGAAGTCTTTTCTTCTGGCTGCTTTCCTGTTTCTAGGCATTTCCTTGGTCGCGTCGTGTTCCGACAGCTCTTCTGCAGTGAATCCTAGTGACAAGCCTTTCACAGTGCATGGAGAGTACTACGACACCCTGCAGGAAGCGGTTGACAACGCGTCGGGCAAGGCAGCCGGAGGCGGCCCTATGATAAAGATGCTGAAGGATGCCACAGGAAAGGGCGCAATTATCGACAAGAATGTGGTGATTGATTTCGGTTCGTATACATATACGTTCAGCGGAGTGAACAGCACGAGTCAGCAGAACGCGGGAATTCTGGTTCTTGCAAATGTCACGGATGTTGTCATTAAAAGCTCCAAGGACAGCAATGAGAAGACGAAGACGTTCGCTGTTGCCGGCAAGAACGGCGAGACTCAGGTGATCCTGAAGATTCTTGCCCCGGTGTCCTTGGACAGTATTGTTGTGGATTCGTCGCTGGATTACGGCTCTGGAGAGAAGAGAGTAAAGAAGGTCATAGAGGTCTCCGGAGAGAACGGCGAGGTCGTGGTACAGGGAAACTCCAAGTTTGATGCTGCTTCAAATCAAATGGTTCTTTCGGTTGAGGACGGAGCGAGATTCGTGATGAAGGACGACTCAGCGAAGATAAAGGGACCATTGGTGGTGACAAGCAAATCCACACTTGAGCTGAAGCAGGGCTCTTTTACCGTGACAAGTTCCACGATAACCGGAAGTCCCGTTTTCAGGATCGATTCTTCTGCCAGGTTTTTGTCTGCTGATTCGGACAGCACATCCGCGATAATTAAATATACCACTGAGAGCAGCGGCTCCGTGAGATGCTTAAGCCATAAGTTTGGTCCGGAAGAGATTTTGGTGCCGGCGAAAGAGGGAAGCCCGGCAAAAATCAGGCAGACCTGCGAGGTTTGCGGTTTTGTAAGCAATATAGAGAGGTCGACATGCGTGAACGGCCAGCACTCCTGGAGAGCTACAACCAGTAAGAGCGACTGCGCTGTCGACGCTTATGTGTCCGGAACATGTCTGAAGTGCGGCGTCACAACGGACACGCTGTTCATTCCTTCTTCCGCAAATCATGAATGGTCCCAATGGACCGTTATTGTCGAAGCCTCTTGCGAGACCGACAGCGTGAGGCAAAGGGGTTGCACAGTTTGCACCACATCCCAGACTGAAACTGTCGAGGGTTCCGCTCTCGGTCATGACTGGATTCTCGTCGTTAGTAGGACGAACTGCGAGGTCTCGGAGACACTGGAGCATGTCTGCTCAAGGTGTGATGCTCACGATGAACATGAAGTTGAAGCGGTGGAGCATATCTGGGGCTCTCATGAGACTCATGATGCAACTTGCTCCGCGGATGGCATCACGACGGAAACATGCCTGGAGTGCGGTCACACAAGCGCGACTGTAATTCCTGCAACCGGCGTGCACACGTTCGACTGGACGGGAGATGTGTTTACAAGTCCCTCCACCTGTTCCGTGAAAGGTTATAAGCTCACCACATGCACTGTCTGCGATGATGCAACAACTGTGACGGAGCTGGAATTGGACAGCAGCGTGCACACGTTCGACTGGGATGGCGATGTGTTCACAAGTCCCTCCACCTGCATTGTAAAGGGTTATAAGCTCACCACATGCACAGAATGCGGTGACGCGACAACCGTCACGACTCTGGATTTGGACGGGAATGCCCATGTCTATTCTTCCGAGTGGTCAAGCGATACCCAGAGTCACTGGCACGACGCGTCTTGCGGTCATGAATCAACATCCGAATATGCGTCTCATGCGTGGGATCGCGAGAGCGCCTCTCCGGGAGAGGGGAAGATTGGCTATACGACCGACACTTGTTCGGTCTGCGGTTATACCAGTGCGACAGAGGTCGCCCCGACAGACAGTGTGTTGAAGCTTGACGGAGTATATTACAATTCTCTGGCCGAAGCGATGGCTTACGTGAACAGTTCCAGCGGTAACAATTTTGCCCTGAACCTCACAGCCGATATTGACAATGCGGACGGTTTCATTATCGGATCCGGTAAGAACGTGACAATCGATTTCGCCGGACACAGCTATGTCGTCACCGGTTTCGGAGCAGGCACGAGCGGAAACTCCAACAACGCCTTCTTCTTGAAGAAAGGCTCCACCGTTGTTTTTAAGAATGGTTTTGTGTCCTGTGGCAGCGGAAATACGGAGATCAAGTCTGTGATTTACAGTCTTGGGGATCTGACGCTTGACGGTATGGAAATCGACGGGACAAATCTCGCCCACGACAGCGAAACATCAGGTTGCCTTGTATCGAGCTATCTTGGGTCTCTCCATGTAAGCGGCACGGATATCATTGCGACATCCGGCGACTATGCCCTGGATTGCGGATCGACAGGTAGCACAAAGGCTTCGATCGTTGTTTCGGGGGATTCCCAGGTCACGGGAATGGTCTCTCTCACGGGCGGGGACATCACCCTGAAGAGTGGCGCGGAGGTCTCCGGCTGTGTCACGGCCGGTCAGAACGTCTCGAGCGGCACGTCTGGAAGCGTGTTTACCATTGAGAGCGGAGCAACGGTGCGCAACGAGAACAAAAACGCGCTGGCGGTTTTCGGCTCTAACACCCTGAACATTTCGGGAAAAGTCATTGGATCGGTGTCTACAAACATGAATTCGTATAATTCTGACTCCGTTATCAATGTTTACGATGGGGCAGAGATCCTCTGCGAAAGCGAGTGGTCAGATGCTGATGTCGCGGTCTATCTATCGAACGGAACGCTGAATGTATACGGCGGCACAATACAGGGGCAGACTGCATTGTATGTGAAGTCCAGGGTTTTGAACATCGAGGGAGGCTCGTTTGTTGGAAACGGTGCGGCGTCTGAATTTGTCCACTCCGATGACGGATGCTCCGCCACGGGTGCTGCTATTGTCATAGAGAACTGTGGCTCTCCGTCAGGGCTGGATGCGGAGAATATCTCGATATCTGGCGGTTCATTCAGGGGAGTGAACGCTGAGGCAGTTCAGAGCTATGGCTACGGTGATTATTCCGCGCACACAGGATTTGTCACCGGAGGCTCGTTCAGCAGCGATCCGTGCAACGCGACGGGTGGCAACCTTGTTGCGAGCGGTTATACAACGGAAAGTTCCGGCGGGATGTATATAGTTGTGGCGGACGATTGACGCTTTTGGATTTTTTCGGCAGACTTTTTTCGGCAGACCCATGTTCGGGGTCTGCCTTTTTTTTCAGTGAAGCATGATGATGACTGTGCGTCTGGCGCTGGATTATCCAGACTCATCATGTGTATGAATCGAGGAATCCGGTATTGGTTTAGGAATCGGGAAGCTTTACACACAAGCCATGATTCCTGACACAGCGAGACATGGGTTGTGTGCTGTATACGCAATTTTCATATGCATTTTTTAATTGAAAAAGCAGGAAACACTCGTTTCTTGTATAAAAACCCGTAAATCGTTAAAATAAACGCGTGACTGGTTGATAAAGTCGGTTTTATGCTGAGGAAAACGTCGACCCCGCAAAGTGGCGGGATGAGATTGTCCGTTAGAGCGTTTTCCTGGAAGGAGACGACAATCATGACAAATACCGCAAAAAATATACCGCTGAAGCTGTCCCGGGTTTGGGACAAGACATTTCCGAAAAGTGATCGGGTGAGACACAGCAAGGTAAGCTTTCCGAATCGCTACGGAATCACATTGGCGGCGGACCTGTATATTCCAAAAAAGAGCGTCTTCACTGAGAAGAATCACGGTGAGAAGATTCCGGCGGTTGTCGTCTCCGGTCCTTTCGGGGCGGTCAAGGAGCAGTGCTCCGGGCTTTATGCTCAGCATATGGCAGAGGAAGGTTATGTCTCTCTTGCCTTCGACCCGTCTTTTACGGGAGAGTCCAGCGGTACTCCGCGGTACATGGCAAGCCCGGACATCAATACCGAGGACTTTCAGGCAGCGGTAGATTTCCTTTCAAACTATTATCTGGTTGACCCCGAACGGATAGGTATCATCGGTATCTGCGGCTGGGGCGGACTTGCAATCAACACCGCTGCCCTTGATACTCGCGTGAAGGCAACTGTTGCGGTCACGATGTACGACATGACCCGTGTGAATGCAAACGGCTATTTTGATGGCGAGAACAGCGAAGAAGCGCGACACGCCAAGAAGGAGGCGTTGAATAAAGTACGAACGGAGGAATTCGCCACCGGTCTTTATTCGAGAGCGGGCGGCTGCATCGCTCCGGAGAGTCTCCCTTCTGACGCGCCCTTCTTTGTGCGCGATTATACGGATTATTACAAGACGGACAGGGGATATCACAGGCGGAGCCTTAATTCCAACGAGGGATGGAACACCATAGGATGCATCAGTTTCATGAATCAGCCCATCATGAAGTATTCCGGGGAGATTCGTAGCGCGGTGCTTCTCGTTCACGGGGAGAAGGCGCATTCCAGGTACTTCTCAGAGGACGCATATCGGGACATTGTGGCGTCCGGACGGTTCACTGAAAACAAGGAGCTCTACATTGTGCCTGGGGCGGTTCATACCGATCTTTATGACGGAGGTCGTGGCGGAAACTTCATCCCATGGAACAAGATTTTGGATTTTTTTGGAAAAAATCTCTGAGCGTTCTCTTGTGGAGAAGCACTCAGAAATTATTCTCGGCAGGATTTTTTGTCCTGCTTTTATTTTTACGGCAGAGTAGAATGAGTAAACGGAATGCGCTCCGTGAGGTGTGTACAATCGGAATGCTCACCTCTGCGACTTCCACAACTGTGTGTAGTGTGTAAGAGCGAGCGGTAAGAGAGCCGAGTCTTGGGAGATTATATGGCTAACGAAGTGATAGGACGGATTCCACCGCATAACGCGGACGCCGAGGTGGCTCTCCTTGGTGCGGTGCTTTTCAGGAACAGGGCCCTGGATGAGGTCTTCGAGGAGACAGGGCTCACCAGTGACGATTTTTACAGCCATGCTCATCAGGTGATATGGTCCGGCATCACAGAAATGCGTGACGAGAGACCCGGTGAGAAGATTGATTATGTGACTCTCACCGACTATCTGAAGCATAAAGGCACCCTGGAGGAGTGCGGGGGTGTGGTTTACGTTTCGGGTCTCACAAACTCCATACCTGCGTCCACCAATGCGGTTCACTATGCTAAAATTGTCAAGCGGCTCTCAATGAAGAGGAAGCTTCTGGATCTGTCTGTGGTTATAGGGGAGAAGGCGTTCGACGAGACGGAGGACGTGAAGGATTCGATAGATTACCTGGATAACAAGCTCTCAGCACTCGCAACCAATGTTTCCACCGAAAAGTACAAGCTCTCCGGAGTGTTCATGTACAGTTTGGTAGATGAAGTTCATGCGAAAATGACCGGTTTGAAGTCGAGCGGCATACCTTCCGGTTTCCGGACTCTGGACAAGTATCTGGGCGGTTTCAAGCCTGCTGAGCTCATAATAATCGGGGCTCGTCCATCGGTGGGCAAGACCGCGTTCTCCCTGTCGATTTGCCACAATATGGCGTTTCACAGCGAAAAACCTGTCAAGGTTGGTTTCTTCTCGCTGGAAATGTCCGGTTTTGCGCTGATGGAGCGTCTCGTAGCCCGCGAGGCATCAATCAATTCGATGGCGTTGCGGAACGGTATGCTGACACGGGAAATGGATTACAGAATGATGGATTCTGTTGCGAGGATGCATGACAGAGAGGAATATCTGAGGATTCAGGACAAACCGAACATCACGCTGATGGAAATAAAGAGCCAGGCCCGGCGTATGGTGCGCACAGAAGGCGTGGAGATTCTTTTCATAGACTATATCGGGCTTATCGAGGCGGAAGGAATGGCGAACAAGCAGCGCCATGAACAGATAGGCTATATTTCCCGGTCGTTGAAGAACCTTGCAAGGGAACTTAATATCCCGATAATTGTTTTGTCCCAGGTGAACCGTGAAGCGGGCAAGGACAGACCCCCGATGCTTGCGGACTTGCGTGAATCAGGATCAATCGAGCAGGACGCCGATGTAGTGATGCTTCTCGACGACGCGGCAAAGCGGCTTAACGAATCGGGAAAGGTGGAGCAGTACGAGAACGAAGAGGCTCCGGATCCGACTGACAACAGAAGTGCGGAGACAAATACCCGCCCGATAAAGGTGATTATCGCAAAGCAGAGGAACGGAAGCACGGGCGCATTCGATATGATGTTTATCGCAAACTACGTCTCGTTTGTGGAGAAGGAGCGAGAATATGCGTGACGGCGTTCCGTTCCGATCTTTCCATGGTCAGGTTGCAATATCTGTCACTTAATCTCAAACTCGCACTGGAGACTGACGCTCACCTTCACACCTCCCGTGGGCATTTCCGTGGGGGAAAATCCGTTTCCCACGGCTTTCATGGCCATCGGAGCGGCTTCGTCGTATGTTCTTGCGTTGTATGTCGAGAATGATTCGTTTATGAGTAGCGGTCTCGAGATCGAGCAGCCAGAGCTTTTAGCATAAGACTCAGCCTTCTCCAAAGCGTCTTTGTACGCCAGCTCCCTTGCCTTAGACAGAGCTTCTGTTTTGTCCGAAGCGTCGAATGAAAGAGAGTTTATGGAGATTTCTGACACCTGTGAGAGGTGGTCGAAGATTTTCGCGACGGTATCTATGTTGTGTACAGACACAGCAATGCTTTGCGCCACCCGCTCTCCGATTCTTATCTGTTTGCCGTCTGTCCAGTTGTACTGGGTGGATATGCTGTACTCGGTTGTGTGCAGGTCTTCGTCTTTCACCCCGAGGTCCCTCAGTATCGCAAGAGTCTGCGAGATTTTTGCGTTGGTTCGGCTCATTGCCTCGCCGGTTGTGTTTGCTGTCTGCGAAATTGTTACATTGAACCTTGCCGTGTCGGCATCCAGGTCCACAGCTCCATTTCCTGACACGATGATTTTTGCTGTCTGCCTGTCCGTACCGGCTCCTGTGTGGACGACGGCGCACGATGCAAGAAGTGAGATTGCGGTGATAACCATAAATACGATGCTGTTTTTCATGTTTTTACCTCGTGTATAAAGATTCCTCTTCATGCTTTCCAGGCTCGGTCCGCCTTGCCTGGCTCCGACCTGCCACCACCCTGTCGAGTCCGGACAGATCCTTGATTATCTTTATATTTAAAAAAGAATTATCTGACAACAATCGTTGCACTTCAGTGCCTTGTTCGCATCCTGTTTCGATGAAAACCCAGCCTCCGGGTAGAAGCCTATCTGCTGCATCACGGGATATTTCCCGTATGATGGAGAGTCCGTCCGGACCTCCGTCCAGAGCAATCAACGGTTCGGCCTGTACTTCGGGGCTTAGCGTCGGGATGACACAGGTCTCAACATATGGCGGATTGGTTAGTATGAGATGATATTTTTCATTGATGCTTTTGAATAAGTCGCTCTGGGTCACCTTGAATACAACGTTGCTGTATTCATCCAGTATGGATTTCGCGTTAATGGCACAGACGCGGAGGGCAGTCTTGTCAATGTCTGCCAATGTGAGGTCGATTTTCCCGAAAGACGGGGCGAGGGCGGCTGCGGCGCTGATGCCGATGCAGCCTGTTCCGGTACAAAGGTCGAGCATCTTAAGTTCGCTATTCGAAAACGGAGGCAGATTTCGACTCGCAGATGTTTTTACCGTGCTGATAGCCGCTTCCACGAGCGTTTCGGTGTCGCTCTGTGGAATCAGAACGCCCTGCGGACAGTAGAAGTCATGCAAGTAAAACGCCCTGCGTTCCAGGACATAGGCGAGTGGGACACCTGAAAGACGCTTTGCTGTAAGGGACTCTATTCTCTCTGCATCCTCACGGGATACCGGCGCGTCCGGGTGCGCGATGAGGCGTCCGTCGTCAATGCCGAGAACGGCTTTCAATATCTCCCGCGCCTCTCGCCGAGGGAGAGGAGACCGGCTGAGTATGGCGGAAACGGAGTCTTTCATGATTATACTGCGCCTTTCAAGGCCGCTTCTCCCGCGGCGATCTTGAGCGGCTCGATTATCATATCCAGACGGCCCTGCATCACGAGATCGAGATTGTAAAGAGTGAGACCTATCCTGTGGTCAGTGACTCGGTTCTGTGGAAAATTGTATGTACGAATGCGTTCCGAGCGGTCTCCTGAGCCCACCTGGTTCTTTCTCTCCTGGGCCCGTTCCCGGATCTTCTTTTCATTCTCAAGATCATAAAGCCTGCTTCGGAGAACTCTCATCGCTTCCTCGCGGTTTTGGAGCTGGGAGCGCTGGTTCTGGCATATGACGACAAGACCAGTTGGGATGTGTGTGATACGGACGGCGCTTTCAGTCATGTTCACGTACTGACCGCCGGCACCGCCTGCGCGCATCACATCAATGCGCAAATCCTCCTCCCGAAGCTCAACTTCGGTCTCTTCCGCTTCCGGCAGCACTGCCACGGTGACGGCGGAGGTATGAATTCGTCCGCCGGACTCTGTTTGCGGCACTCTTTGGACGCGGTGAACCCCGCTTTCCCACCGGAGGTTTCCGTAGACGTCTTTTCCGCTTATGGAGAACACAAGCTCCTTGTAGCCTCCGAGCTCGGTGTCGTTTGAGGATATGACCTCAATTTTCCAGTGCATCGACTCCGCGTAGTATGAATACATTCTGAAGAGATCCGCCGCGAAAAGAGCCGCCTCTTCTCCGCCGGTGCCTGCCCGGATTTCCATGATGATGTCCTTGCCAAGAAGTGGATCCGGAGGTACGAGTAGTTTTTTGCATTCAGATTCTGTTGCCTCGATCTCGCTTCGAAGTGCGGTAATCTCTTCTCTTGCCATCTGGGCTATCTCTGTGTCGCTTCCTCGCGAGAGCTCTTCGTTCTCGGCAAGAGAGTCCTCAAGACGCTTCAGATGCTCCAGAGCGGTTACAATGGGTTCTATATGGCTGCGCTCGCGCATGAGGCTCTTGTATGCGTTCATGTCGCGCATTGTTGCGGGATCGGCGATTTTCGCGTCAATCTCGCTGAGCTGCGATTTGAATGTGTCCAGTTTTTCCGTCATGTCTTTTAATTCCGTACAGATGCTGATTCATAGTGCCTGTTTGCTGCGTGTCTTTTTGCTGCAATGTGCGGCTTGGATTTGGATCGTTTTCGGTCGTTTTTTATAGTTCAAGTTCCCTGAGCCGCTTTTTGTTGTATTCCACTTTCTCGGGCGTTAGGGTGTTAAGGCTTTTGAAAACAATCACCGAGAGAATGAAGAATGCGCATGGAACAATGCAGAAATGGAGCTTGATTCCAAACCGCGCTGCTCCTGATTGAATTCCGCGAACTGTGTTGTCGTAGCCTGTAGCTTTGTGACAAAGCCAGAAGACAATCGCCTGCGACGCATACGACAGTCTGCAGAAGAATGCCCGGACTCCCATAAGAATGCCGTCGTTACGGATCTCTTCCTTCACGACAACGCTGTCTACCACATCCGCCATTCCCGGCACCATGAAAGTCCAAAAGCCGCCGAATCCGAGCCCCCAGATAAACATGCCTCCGGCGAATTGCATCTGAGTCTCGCAGAACACCATGGCAAGGCTGGAGAGAGCCATGAAAATGCCTGTTATGCAGAGCATTTTTTGGTTGTTGTTTTTGATCCTGGCTGCTACTATTTTCCAGATTATCACCGAAAGAAGCGCTCCGACAAGCATTGCGGCAAATATCGGGGTTGTCGCTGATCCTTTCTCGAATCCGAGGTAGCCATGGGCAACGTAGTTCACGCTACTTGTCATGCAGATGCAGGCGCTCTGGTAGAAGAACATCAGGAGTACGAATGCGAGAAACTCTCTGTGTTTCAGCGAACCCTTAAGAGACGCGGCAAATCCGGGATTCTTTGGAGAGGTCTTTTCGGCAGACGGATTTCCGTCACTATTTCGCTCTTCTCTTGAGATGGCGCTGTTGAGGTTCATAGTGCGTCGTTTTCTGGATTCTTTCATCTCCCGAGTCTCTTTTACGCCCCGGATTATGAGAACCGCTCCGGCAAGACCTACCGCTCCGACGATAACCGCGCTATGCCGGAAAGTCTCAGGGTGGCCGTAAGAGTAGAACATGGGGGGCAGCACGGCTCCGAGCGCGATGCCGAATACTCCAATAACGGTGCAGAATATGGCGCACTTTTCGCGTTCTTTTGTTGTGCGGAACTTATCGGGAAATATTCCCTGGTGGTTTACTTCCCAAAGTGAATAGCAGAAGTCATAAGCGCAGACAAAGACCACCATCCAAAGCAGAAGCCCAATTTGGCTGCCTGCCACGGAGGAGGGGACGGAGAATATGGCGGAATACGCCAGCGAGCAGAGGATAAGCCCCAGAACCACCCAGTATCCTTTTGTACGGCGCCGAGAAGTGGTGTAGCCGATCATTGGATCGTTCACGGCGTTCCATAGAGAGTAGATCACCGTGGCGATAGACACGTAGAAGCCGGACAGCCTCATTTCGGTCTCGAAGAAGTAATATACCATGAGTCCATATGCTCCGGTGAGAAATTCCGCGAGGAATTTGCCCATTCCGTAGGATGCCATGGTGAGCCCTGTGGCTTCGGCGTGGGAATTGCTTTCCATCTGGTTGTCCATCATTTGACCTGTTCCTTATGACATGAAGATCTGTCGTTCAATGAGTTTTGTCCCGTGAAACCACGGAGAATATCTGAAGAGCGGACGGCGCACTCGTCGGACGGCGTATCCGGCGGACGGCGCACCCGGCGGACACCGCAGAGGATAGTCCATTGGCGGACGATTCCGCTTTGGCAGAGCCCACCGTTGGCAAAGCCTGTTTACGGCGTTTAAGGCAGATCCTGCTTATAGAGAATCCCAGGCCATTGGCTAGGTTCGCCTACGGATAATCTTGTTATCGCTGCAGTTCCAGCACCCCCATGGGACAGGCTTCTGCGCACAGACCGCAAGCTACGCATTTCATTGCGGAGCCATTTTTTTCATCGAAGACCATTATGTCAAAAGGACACGCCTTTATGCAAGCGCCGCAGCCGTCGCAGAGAGTGAGGTCTGTCACCCAGACTCCGGACGCATTCTTTTTGATCGCTTCTTTCGGACAGGCTTTTGCGCATTTGCCGCACTGTATGCAGACCACGGGGCGGTAAATTTTCCCTTTGAATCCGCTCTGATTGCCCACACCGTCCGTTTTTCGCACATGGAGGAACGCCATAGCATGTTTTTCTGTCCTGTTGTACGTCCTGGAGCATGTCCTCATGCATTCAAGACATCCTATGCATCGGGCGTATTTGTTCACAGTAAGGCGCCGAGTGCTGCGCGATATGGCTGACGGAGACTCCTCTGAGACGTATGGTGTATGGACAATCGGAAGAGAGAACCTCTTTTCGCCGTCCAGCCTGTAGTATGCGTCGGCGATGGCTGGTGCGGTCGGAATACTGGTAATCTCTCCAACCCCTTTGCCGCCGGAAGCTATGTTTAGCCCTTCCTTTTGGATGAGGCGCGCATCAACCGTCGGCACCTCGTCGGCACGGAAAAGTCCGAGAGAGCCGAATTTTTCAAGAGGTTTGCACTTTTTCAGGCGATACTGCTCGCGCAGGGCGTATCCTGTGCTCATTATGACACCGCCTTCGATCTGCCCTTCCACGTTTGTGGGGTTTATCGCAATTCCGACATCGTGGGCAGCGACAATCTTCTTAATTTTATTGGTAATCTCGTCTAAAATGCATAGATGTGTGGCGTAGCCGTATGCAACATGGCTTTTTGGGTTGGGTTTTTCGCTGCCGAACGGGTCTGTCTTGTCGATGTACTCGGCATAGACTTCAAGTCCTTCCACTGGGCGGAGAAGAGACTCGGTTTCTTCTTTTGAAAGCCCTTTGGAGTCGATGTTCACATTCTCAGGTTTTAGTATTATCCCGGCTTTTTCCAGCTTTTCATGAAGCTCCATGGCGGCGCGACGAGCCGCCTCGCCGGTGATTGTCGTGTGTCTGCTCCCGCTCGTTGTTCCTGAATCCGGCGCGGTGGATGTGTTCGGCTTCTCTTCCTGTACCAGCTCCGGCGGGAGCATTGTGATGTCGCAGACTATCTGTTTCAGAATAGTGCACATTCCCTGTCCTATGCAGGAGCCTCCGCAATGGATCACGACGCGCCCGTCCTTTACTTCAAGACGCACCCGCCCGGTATCAGGGATTCCGACTCCCACTCCCGCGTTCTTCATCGCGCAGGCTATACCGGTATATTTGTTTGCGAAATAGTCGCTTTTCACTGCGAGAAGCGTTTCGGCGAGGCCGGTTGCTGCGTCGACAATCTGTCCGTTCGGCAGCTCTTCGCCCGGGCGTATTGCGTTGATGTATCTGATGTCCCAGTGCGATATGCCGATCTTGTCCGCCATATGGTTGATGAGGGTCTCTATCGCAAAGCACGTCTGAGTCACTCCGAATCCGCGGAAGGCTCCGGCGGGTGGGTTGTTGGTGTAGTAGGCCTTCCCGTCGATGCGGAAATTCTGGTAATTGTATGGCCCTGAAGCGTGCGTGCAAGCCCTTTGCAGCACCGGCAGCCCGAGCGACGCGTAAGCTCCGTTGTCGGTCTCGATTTTTGCGTCAACCGCGAGGATCTTCCCGTTGGAGTCGCATCCAAGGGTGAAATCCATCTCCATGGAGTGCCTCTTTGGGTGGACAAGTATGCTCTCCTCTCTGCTTAGCTTCATCTTGCATGGGCGATGTGTGAGAATCGCGCATAGAGCGGCGAAGTGCTGAACTGTCACATCCTCTTTTCCGCCGAAACCTCCGCCCACGTATGCGTTTTCCACGACGACCTTCTCCTCGTCCATGGCCAGCATAGGAGCGGTTTCACGCCGGGTGTCGTATACGCTCTGGTCTGTTGTATATATTTTCACTCCATCGTCCGTGGGGAACGCTATGGCGCATTCCGTCTCGAGAAAGGCATGTTCGGTCCATGGCGTGGAGAAGTGTCCGCTCACCACATGAGTCGCGCGTCTCATCGCCTCGTCCACGTTTCCCCTGTGGATGAATGTATGTCCCAGAAGATTCGCTTTCTCCGCCTCTTCCTCATGAACTATGGGGGCGCCCGGCTGCTTGGCGGCTTCTATTCCGTCTACAAAAGGCAGGACTTCGTATTCAACTTTGACGAGACGCTTCGCCTTTTCCGCGATGCTTCGTTCCTCGGCAACAACAAGGGCAATTACATCCCCAAGGTAATGGGTTGTCTCGCCGATGTCGATAATTGCCGTCCAGTCCCGTTTCAGATGCCCTACAAGATGGCTGCCTGGGATGTCGCGTGCGGTGTAGACCGCAAATACACCGTCCAGGGCGAGGGCCGCTTCCGTGTTGATCGAGAGCACTCTTGCCCTGGGGTACCTGGATCGCACTGCAACGACGTTCAGCTGATGATCCGCGTAAATGTCGTCCGGATATTTCCCCGCTCCCGTCACCTTGTCGCGTACGTCTACACGAGGCATTCGAGTACCGATTTTCCAGTTTCTGTTTTCCCTTATGTTTGCATCCCCACGGAAGATTTCTGCGGCGATTTGAATCGCTTTGACAATCTTCACGTATCCGGTACATCGGCAGATGTTGTTTCTTATCGCATGGCGGATCTCTTTTTCCGTAGGATTCAGGTTCTTGTCCAGCAGCGCTTTTGCGCAAATCACCATTCCGGGAATGCAGAAGCCGCATTGCACCGCGCCGGCTTCTCCGAATGCGTATGTATATACGTCTTTCTCGCGATCTGTGAGTCCTTCCACCGTGATAATGTTCCGCCCGTCCATTTCTGTTGTAACGAACGTGCAGGCACGAATTGCCTCTCCGTCCAGAAGGATCGTGCACGCTCCGCAGGCTCCCTCGTCGCATCCGTCTTTCACTGAAGTAAGGCGCAGGTTGTATCTCAGGAAATGCACGAGCCGTTTTTCTTCGGTTATGCTTATTGTCTGTCCGTTTACCGTGAAAGTTGCCACAGTTGTCTCCTTGAAGATGCTGCCGTTAGGCAGAGGCGGTTTGTCAAAGCGAATAGCATTCGTTTAACCTTGAACATGCTATCACGGAATTCCTAAATTGGATAGAAAAATGTTGCAGTATGTTGCAGAAGGGAGGTGGTATACCGGCAAACTCCAGGGACGCCAACTCTGTTTATCGACACAAATACGGCTCTGAAGGAGGGCAATTTAAGAAAAACCAGGGCGTCAACTCTGTTTATCGAGTGTTCAGCGACACAAACACGGCTCTGATGGAGGGTGATTCAAGCAAATTGCGGAGCGCAAAGCGTACTGTCAGGCGGAGGAGGGCGATTCAAGCAAATTGCGGAGCGCAAAGCGTACTGTCGGCGGAGGGGGGGGATTCAAGCAAATTGCGGAGCGCAAAGCGTACTGTCAAACGGAGAAGGGCATTCAAGTTTTGCTGGATAGATGGCATAAGATGAACCGACAAAAAACAAAAGCACTAGCTTGCCGTCTGCAACCGGATGATAGATGATACAAGATGAACCGACAAAAAAACCGCTGCTTTCGCAGCGGTCCGAGATCTACGGGGCTCGAACCCGTGGCCTCCACCGTGACAGGGTGGCGTGATAACCAGCTTCACCAAGATCCCAGTCGATGTACAGAAGGTACAATTTCTGAGAAAAATTGTCAACATTCTTTGAAAAAATTTTTTTATATTTTTTTCGTTGACAAACGGTTTTTGACTCGGTATTATTTGTTTAGTAATTACAGCAGGTGAATTGGTTAGACAATTTGGTGTGTATCGCGGATAGACTGTTTTTTCATCTGCAAATGAGGTTTTCAATGGGTGTTTCAACGGAATATGTCTCGGAAACGGCGCTTTATAATCCGCTTTACCGTAAGAAGTGGTGTGTCATAGGCGATAGTTTTACCAACGATTTTTCCCCTTGTCCGCCTGAATGGGCATTTTCCGATGGTCCTTTTAAGGGCGAGTCGCGCGTGTATGCCAAGATTATCGCGTCCCGGAACTCAATGAAGCTTCAGTGGATGGCAAAGAATGGGCGCACGCTTGCTTTCCCCGCCGAGGGCTCTTTCAGCAATTCCTTTTGCGGCGAAGAGCTGTATAAGAAGATCGACCCGGATGTCGACTATATCACCATCATGCTCGGTATAAACGACAGCCATCACGCTCCCCATTCCATAGGAGACGACGGGGAGGAAAAGATTGGGACTATTCCTCTTGGAGACAGCGAGGACAAGTCGATATATACCTTTTACGGTGCGTGGGACACTGTTTTGCGATATATATTGGAGAATTATCCGAGAGCACGAGTCGGCATTATCGTCACCAACGGTTTGGATTTTAATTCGCACCGTCTGGCTACGATCTCCATGGCGAGGAAATACGGCCTGCCGTACATAGACCTGAACGGCGACGAGCGGACGCCGGCCTTTCACAGGACGCAGAATCCCGATATACCGAAGGAGGTGAGGGAGGTTCTGATGAAGCGGTATGCGTTAGGAATATCTCCCGAAATCAGGGCTTTGGGAACTGTCGGAGAGGAAAACACACATCCCAACGCGCTATGTCACGAAATTGAGGCTGACATTGTGGAAAATTTTCTGCACAGTCTTTAGGTTTCGGAATCTGCTTCCCGCGTGCCTGGGACAAGAATAAAGATTCGAATCTGTATGCGTATATAAGGAGAAATGTATGGCATTGCATGTTATGTCCGAGGCGGCATCCTGCCTTCAGTGCAAAAATCCGATGTGCCGGAAAGGATGCCCTATCAACACGAACATCCCTGAGGCGATAAGGCTGCTCCGTGAGAACAAGCTGGACGAGGCTGGATGGATGCTTTTTGAGAACAATCCTCTCACAACAGTTTGTTCCCTGATATGTAATCATGAGAAGCAGTGCGAGGGGCATTGCATCAAGGGTATCAAGGGCACTCCGGTGCATTTCTCGATAATTGAGAACTATATTTCGACATATTATGCCTCTCAGATGACTCATGGACCGGTGGAGAGCAACGGCATAAAGGCTGCGATCGTGGGTTCCGGCCCTGCTGGAATCACAGTGGCGATAATTCTCGCCCGCTATGGCTACGACGTGACGATCTTTGAAAGCAAAGACAAGATTGGTGGT
Source organism: uncultured Spirochaetaceae bacterium (assembly GCA_946414625.1). Classification (GTDB taxonomy): domain Bacteria; phylum Spirochaetota; class Spirochaetia; order Sphaerochaetales; family Sphaerochaetaceae; genus CAMKAB01. The sequence goes on from CAMKPI010000009.1 coordinate 18,565, forward strand.
GTCCTCAGGTACGGCATCCCTGAGTTTCGCCTTCCCAAGGCGGTGCTGGACGATATCAAATACCGTCATATCGACATGAAGAACATAAAGTTCCGGCCGAATGTGGTCGTGGGTTCCGCGATTACCATAGACGACCTGTTCCGGGACGGCTACAAGTCGGTGTTTGTTGGCACCGGAGTCTGGAAGCCAAATGCCCTGCACATAAAGGGCGAGACGCTGGGTCATGTCCATTACGGAATCAACTATCTAAACAATCCCAATTCCTTCCGTCTCGGGAACAGACTGTTTATAATCGGAGCCGGGAACGCCGCAATGGATGTGGCCCGAACCGCCCTCCGAAATGGAACTCATGATGTGACCTGCTTCTCTCTGTCGAAAAAAGTTGCGGCGAGCGAATATGAGTTCTCGTATGCACAGCTGGAAGGGGTTTCCTTTGAGTATAACCTGAAGCCTGTCGAGATTCAGGACGGCGGTGTGGTTTTCCGTCAGTTGGAGGAAGCCGAGGACGGAACCCTTACTGAGGTCCCGGGAAGTGACAGGATGATGACATGCGACAGCGTTATCGTGAGCATTTCCCAAGGCCCGGAGACCAGACTGCTGGACGAGCAAAAGACAATCGAGACCTCGCAGCGGGGCACGGTGAGCATCGACGCCGCGGGAAAGACGTCCCGGCCGGGTGTGTTCGCCTCCGGAGACGTTACTTTGGGAGCGAAAACTGTTGTAGAGGCGGTTGCCCAGTCCAAGCTTGTGGCGGACAGCATGCACCAGTACATGCAGAGCCTTGCGGCGAAGGAGAGGGCGAGGTCTGGTGATTCGAAATAAACGCTCCGGGAGTTTGTTGCTTGCTCTGTGTGTCATATTCGCCGTCTTTACGATGCTGTTCGCGTCGTGCAGCGTTCAGAAGCTCAAAACTGATCGCAGCGAGCGTGTTCTTTTCGGCACTCTCTGCTCGATTACAGTCTACGGCAGTCCGTATAATTCAAAAAAGACTTCGGACGCCTTGAACAGGGTTTGGGACGAGATGTACGCTCTCGAGAAGAGAATCAGCTGCAGGATGCCGGATTCGGAGCTTTATAAGTATAACCACGGCGAGATCTCTACACTGAACAGTGATTCGGAGTATTTGCTATCCGTTTCACTGAAATTCAAGGACTTGACCGGCGGCTCTTTTTCTCCTTATGTTGCCGCTCTCTCTGAGCTGTGGGGGATTGGAACAGACAGCCCTCGGGTGCCAAGCGACGAGGAGATTCAAGAATCTCTCACTCGGAGGGATTTGGATTTTGGTGCAGTTGGAAAGGGCTATGCCTCCGATATTGCCCGGGAACTCCTGAAAAAGGAGGGATTCTCCAGTGCTGTGGTGGACTTTGGCGGGA
>CAMKPI010000010.1 GCA_946414625.1 uncultured Spirochaetaceae bacterium
CTGCTGAGTATTGCGACTTTGCCTAGATCGCACCTCCGTCGGGCATTTTGGTTCTGGTGGGAACACGCCTCAGCCTGCCATTGCGGCTCCATCTGGGCTCGCGGTTCTGCTGTGATTGCGGTTGTTTTGGCTTCGGCGGGATCGCGGCTGCTTTGGTGCAGAGCTTGTATACACAGAGTCTGTATACATGCCCGGGTATGCAGTACTCCGCGTACTCGCGTGGGTTGCTCTTCAGACGGACAGAACCCGCGGTTACACAAGGCTCGGCGGTTCAGTCGGAGTCGGGGCTGTGTTGGATTCGGTAGCTTCCTGCCCACCACGGCGTTGTAGCCTTTCTCGCCTGTATCTTTTTTCGGCCGATTTTGTGAAGTTTTCTTCCTACAATGATTTCTGTTTTGTAAATTGCCTGAAATGCACTAGAATAAAATTGTATGAAGCGGATTTTTTTTGTTTTGTCATGTGTCTTGTTTTTTCTTTCCGGCTGCGCGTCGATAGATAACAGTACGCTGATGCGGGCTGGGAGTGCTTCAGGAGGCGCTTCCAGGAATGGCAGCTCCAGGCAGATTGGCACGATAGGACCGGGAGAGAAGGTGAAAGATCCTGTGTTGAGCGGGAAAACGGGGACCTCTTCCGGTTCTGCAAGTCCGGCGTTTCAGAATGAATTAGTAAGGCTATACAAGGATCCGTTCGGCGAGGATGCGTCGGTCGGCACAGGAAGGGACGCGGCGGAAATTGCCAGGCAGAATCCGGGGAGAGAGGTTGTAATCTTCAAGGACAAGACTTCCGGGGCTGTTTTGGAAAGCGATGTTGTTGTGGCGAATCCGGGCAGTTATCCTTCTTCAGGAGAGGCTTCTGATGCGTCGGGAAGAGCTCTCGGAAACGCTCCTGTGAGTGATGGCGCAGGTGAGGGAGAGAGGAAGGCGTCTGATGCTGCATCAGACGAAAATCCGCGCGTCGATTCTTCCAGAGGTACACCCGCTTCCAGCGCTGATTCGGCGAAACAGGCGGGGAACAGCGCCGGGGAGACGCTTCAAAACGCAACGGCGGAAGTTCGGCGGGGCGTGAATACCGTTGGTGATGTTTTTGCTTCTCTTGGAGGCGTGCAGCATTCTCCTTCCGCGAACGGTTCTTCCAAGGCTTCTGCTCCGTCTGTTACACCTGAAACTCATCACGAAGCGGATGATCAGGTGAAGATCTCCAATTTCCCGCTTGTCATAATTCTTGTGGCGGCTCTGCTTATCGGCATAGCAATCGCGTATTACACCGTTCGCATAAAGAAGCAACAGGACGGGGATTTTTAGGGAGATTGCCTTGACCTGACCTCTATCACACGCCCGTGGCGCAAATGAGGATGTGTTGTTTTGAGAGAAATTATATTGACCGGGTCGGTATCCTGCGCGGATGGTGGTGTAGCCGTGCGGAATGATTTTTAGGGTAGCCACCTTGACCTGTCCTCCGCCTTCTGCGGTCGCGCTTTGCGCGAGACGCTGAAAAATATTTACGAGTGGATCCTTTTTTACCTCCAATGTTTCACGTGTCGCGCTCTGCGCTAAACGCTGAAAAAAATTTACGGCTGTATTGACACAAATACGGCTATTTGGTATATTCGTATTGTCTTCTGGACATTCCCTTGTAGCTCAGTCGGTAGAGCAGGTGGCTGTTAACCACCCTGTCGGCGGTTCGAGTCCGTCCGGGGGAGCTGAGGCTGGTGTTTCACCAGCCTTTTTCTTTGCCTGAAACCTGGATCTGAAAATTGGCGGGGGTCCGCTGGTTGGTGGTCTGCTGGGCTGTGGTCTGTTGCTGTGGCCTCAAAGGCGCAGTTATGCTAGCAGTTATTCTAAAAAGTCGAAAATAGGCTAAGAGAACAGCACTTCAATGCCGTTTTTCCGCCGATTCTATCGAGATGCCGCAATGAAGTCGAAAGCTCTAAGAGGTTAGCACTCTTCCTGACAGCTCTCCGACCTTGCCGTTTACCATCACAAGACGGATGCCGCCTGGCTTTTCAAAGGGAGATTCCAGCGTTGCGTTGTCCGAAAGTTCGTGGGGGTTGAACACAACAAGATCGGCAAAATATCCTTTTTTTATCAGGCCGCGCTCCACAAGGCCGAAGCGTGCGGAACTGAGTCCCGTCATTTTATGAATCGCTTCCACCAACGAGAGGTTTGCCGAGCCGTCGGAGGGTGAGGCGTTTGAACCGGAGCTGGAAGATGGATCCTTGCGAGTGTTCCGGCTTCTGTAATCTACGCCCCTGATTACATCGTCGGCACTTCTGTAAACGTTTTGAATCAGGTAGTGGACTGCTCCGGAGCTGCTTCTGGGATGGCTTCCACCACCTACGTAGAGGGCATCGGTGCCGAAAACGCAAAGTGGATGACGTGCCACGCGCAACAGGTTTTCCCTGCTTTGGGTCACGTCCGCCATGAGAGCCGCGCCTGTCTCTGTAGCGAGGAGCTGGAAAAGAGTTCGGAACACGTCCTTTCCAAGCCTCTCAGCGCATTCGACAAGCGTAAGTCCGGCAAATTCCATGTTATGGTCAAGAACAACTATGCTGATGTGCTCAGGACCGCAGAGCTCAAAGCAACTGTCCCAGCCCTTTGGATTCATAATCTTCTGCTTAAGGTCCTTGTATGCGGCGCTCTCTGAAGACTCCGACGCTTCGCTGAGTAGCTCAAGAAGCTTTTCTCGCGGCATCTGCAGATAGTCCGGTGGCAGAAGCGAGAAAAGACTGGTGCTTCCATATTCGTAAGGATAGCTGTCAAATGCTACATCCATGCCCTCCGACCTGGCTTTATCGATCATTTCCAGAACAGTGTCCATTTTGTTCTGGTTTTTCATTCCAATGATTTTCAGGTGGCTAATTTCAAGACGCGCCCCTGTTTCCCTGCAGAAGTCCAGAACTTCCCGGATTGAAGGAATCACTTCACTTCCTTCGCAACGGTGATGTACGCAGAAGAGTTTGTTATGGCTCCTTACAATTTTAAGAAGCTCGATGAATTCTTCCCGAGATGCATAAACGTTAGGAGCGTAAAATATTCCGCTGGAAAAACCTACAGCCCCGTCGTCGAGAGAGCGATCCAGCAATTTACACATGGTTTTTATCTCTTCCCGTGTGGCGCTTCGCGAAGCGTCTCCGCCGATTGCCATCCTGCGGAGATTCGCATGAGCCTGAAGGAAGGCGATGTTCATTCCACTATGTATTTGAGATTTGTATGAATTAAAATCAGTCCAGGCGTGATTGTCGCCGAAGTGCCCAAGTATGTCGGGGAATAGCTCCTTGTCTTCGGGATGCTTCGGGAAAACGCCCACTCCGCAGTTTCCGGATACATCTGTAGTTATCCCCTGCATTATCTTGTATCCCATGCTCGGGTTCCGGAGGACCTCCAGGTCGCTATGAGCATGCGCGTCGATAAAGCCCGGGCAAATAACCATGCCGGAGATGTCGTATATCACGGCTCCGTCTGGAGAAGTGGAGAGCCTGGCATCTGGATCGTCGGTAGGGGATGTGCCGTCGGTAGGGGATCCGTTAATTTGCTGCTTGCCGAGGTGTTGGGTTCCGGTGGCTTCTCCTGCCACACGGACTTCCGTGATCCTGTCGCCTTCCACGCAGACATCGCCTACGAAAGTGTCTTTTCCGCTTCCGTCAACAACCAGTCCGTTTTTGAAGATTGTCATAAAATTGCCTCATTTTAAAATTCTTGTCAGACGTTTCTGGGATCCTGCCTCCTTGTGCTTGCGTCCAGAATCATGCCCACCAGGCGGCTGTTGTTGCCGTTTATCTGGGACGAAGCCAGGGCTGCTTTCAGTTCACTCATCTCTTCCTCCGAAAAAACGACGGGAGGCATCTTGTGTTTGACCATCAGAGCATTCAGCGTTACGAAAGCTGTTAGAGTGTTTTGCCTTGAAAGCAGAGCAAGGCGTATCATTTCCGAAAACAGGAAGGAGATTCTTGCTGCGGGATGGAGAGCCGACCATGTTCCGGAATAATCCCTGATAAGGCAGTCGAGTCCTGTCATGGAACTCTTTTCTCTTAGGAGCGGGGAGCCGTCCGGAACGATTGAAGACAGGATTCTCCCGTTGATCTCCAGAATTGAGCCGGAGGTAAGCGGCTCTGTGATTTTGTCGAACGCGTATTTTGTATTTACTATGACCATCTGCAATTCAAGCGGCAAGTCTTGCTTTTTCAGCCGGAACATGTCGAGAATCTGCTTTCGAGTCACCGTGATGCCGTCGTACGAGAGTGCGTTGGATATGATCTGCGCCTTTTGCATGTCTGTCAGCAGCGCAGTTCTGCTCGACTTACGGATCTTGTTCAGGGCGGAGTAATCCTGAACACCGGTGCGCAGATTCTTGTTTCCGAGAAAACGCGTGGTTCTGCCATCGGACGGCTTCGGAAGTCCACGTGGTATGTTCCATGACCAGCCGTCCTTTTGAAACGCTCCTTCCACCATCCCTTTTTGGCACATCGCTCTGATTCTGCGTTCGCTTACATTCCATTCTTTTGACGCTTCTTTTACCGAAATGTATTCCATGCAAGCCTCCGCGGAACCTTTAATTTATTCCATAATAGCACATAAAGATATGGAAAGTAAGGAAAAAGTGATATAATATACCGAATTCGGAATAATATCCGGGTCCTGAGGGCTCTGTTTGCGAGACGCTCTGAAATTTTGTCGTTAGGGCTTCTGAGCCCCCGCAGGGGCAAGCGCGATCTGCCCGCAATAGCGATCTGTTCGCAATACGTGCGGAGACGCTTTTTGTCGGGACCGGGTTGAAGGAGTGAACATGGCGGACGTGGAGATTTGCGGCGTCAGCAAGACTTTCGGGAAAGACGGCGGCGGGAAAAATACTGTTCACGCCCTGAAGGATGTTTCGCTAAGGATTCCTGACGGGTCTTTTACCACCATCTTGGGGCCTTCCGGCTGCGGGAAAAGTACCCTTTTGCGGATTATCGCAGGTCTTGAGAGTCCGTCGGACGGGACGGTTCGTATAGGGGGCAAGGATGTGACGAATCTTCCACCGGGCAAGCGCAGAATATCCATGGTATTTCAGGCTCTGGCTCTGTATCCGCACATGAATGTTTACAAAAATATGGAATTCTCTCTCAAGGCGGAGGGGCTTCCAAAAGCCGAGATCGAGTCCCGAATAGAGGAAACTGCCCGCTATCTTGAAATTGAGGACCTTCTTGAGAGGCGGCCCGACACGCTTTCCGGCGGCCAGAAGCAGCGAGTTGCAATAGGCCGGGCGATTGTGCGCCGTCCGGAGGTTTTTCTTTTCGATGAAGCGCTGTCAAATCTGGATGAGAAGCTGAAAGAGTCTATGAGAAGCCTATTATCTGAAATGCACCGCAGCCTTGGACGGACGCTGATCTATGTGACTCATGACCAGAAGGAAGCCCTCTCCCTTTCGGATCAGGTTCTCCTGATGAAGGGGGGAGAGGTTCAGCAGGTTGCCTCCCCGCAGGTTCTTTATGAGGATCCTGTTAACATGTTTGCCGCGTCTTTTATCGGATCTCCGTCCATCAACTATTTCAGTTGTAAAGAATTGGTTGATATTTTGCATTATACCGAATTCGGTACTTTGAGGATGAAAGCATCGAGAATTTCAGAGTCCTCCGGGGATTTTCAGTCCTCCGGGTTGTGCAATTCATCTCCGGCGCGGGACGGGGCTGAAAAAACAGAAATTGAGACGCTCTGCGCGGGAATCACCGCGGCTTTGCGACCTGAGCATTTTGTTCTGTCACAAAGTGAAACTAGCGGAGGCGTCGAGGCGGTTGTAGACTCTGTCTCTTACTCCGGGTCCGTTGTGCATGTTGCTGTGTGGTCAGTAGGTGTAAGAATTGTGGTGACGCTTAAAAGCGCCGAGGCTCCCTTGAGGGGCGAGCGGATTTGGCTCGTTCCGGATTTTTCCCGCCTGATGTTTTTTGACAAGAGAACAGGGCTGAGGATTTAAAGCGCTGCTGTTGTTTCGGTTTTCCCGGAGTCCTGAGCGTCCTGATTGAGGCGGTCTAGGCTGTCCGGATGGTTTTCACTGAGGACCTCGATTCTGTCGCCGCTTTTGACAACGCCTCCGGAGAGGACGCGTACGAAAATTCCTTCGCGCGGCATGACGCAGTCTCCGGTAAGCCGACGGATCTCGCATCCCTGGTGGCACTCTTTGCCTATCTGCGTCACCTCGCAGAGTGCGTCAGAGATTTTCAGCCGTGTTCCTATCGGCAGCTCGTAGAGGGTGATTCCTCGCGTCAGGATGTTTTCAGCAAAGTCTCCCGGTTTCAGAGAAAAGCTGTCTCCCATCGCAGTTCGGAGCTTCTCCTCTGCTTTTTCTACACTCTCGATGCCGAGAAGGCTCACCTGCCTGTGCCAGCGTCCGGCGTGGGCGTCTCCCTCTATTCCCCAGTCGGGAACGAGAATGATTTGGTCGACCGGGTGCTTCACAGTGCCTTTTTTCTCGCTAACGCAGACGGCTTGTACGATGCCCTGACATTCCGGACTTGTTCCGTCTTCTTCAAGTTTTTCCAAGGCTCTGCGGTAGCCCCCCTCTCCATATTGCAGGCAGCGGCTTATTCTGGAGATTGTCGCGCTGGAGAGACCTGTTCTTGCGCTCACATCTTTGTATGGCAGACCTATGGAAAGCAGGTGCGCTCCTTCCAGCCTGTCGGCCATGTCCAGGATTTCGCGAACCGTGCACAGGTCTTCTAAAAAGAGCCTGAAATCCGTTGGGTTATCTATTTTCGAGAATACTTTGTAAAGGTTTTCCGTCTTGTTGTTTTCCGTGTTCTTCATTTTATTGCCGATTAAAACATGATTGCCGCACAGGGACGCGGTGGTGCGCCATGGCTACCCCATTCTAATGAGCCGCTTGAGGTGCTTCGCCCTGTTTCTTGCATCAAGGCGCGGCGTCGCATTGCGACGTATCGCGTCACGGCGCGTCCACGCGTTGTTGCATGGAAATGCGTCAGGGGGCGGCGAAGCATTGCGCCGGGATGCGGCGTGTATGGTCAACCCCGCACGCAAAAAGCATTTTACCTTAATCTTCTGTTTTTTCAAACATTTTTATACTTCTTCCATGAACAGGTATGCAGGACGCGCTGTTTTGCCCGGATCCGCTTGCCCCTGCCCTTGTTCAAAAGCAGGATTTTTGGTAGATTACATGCTTGTACAATATTTTATGTATAGTCAGAGTCAAAGGTTTGAAATGACCAAAGAGGTAAGAGGATGATTAAAGCAGGACAGATAGACAAGGGTATGGGGCTTCTCATTAAGGGCGCTCCGTTTGTGGTTGTCGAGAGGGAGTTTGTGAATCCGGGAAAGGGCAGCGCTTTTGTTCGCCTGAAGCTGAAGAGCCCGACCACGGGGCAGACGCTTCAGGAGACGATTAAGAGCCAGGATAGCGTTGAGGATATCGAGGTTGTGGATCGCAACTATCAGTATTCATACAACGACGGCGAGTATTTCCACATGATGGATGAGGCGTCCTACGAGGATGTTTCCGTTCCGATGAAGACTTTCGAGGGCTACGAGTTCATTATGCGCGAGGGGGATTCATACCGCTGCACCACATATAACGACGAGATAATCGACATTCAGGTGCCGAGCAAGATGGTGTATCTTGTAGCCGACGCTGAGGAAGCAATCAAGGGCGACACCGTGCAGGGCGCAACAAAGTTTGTCACAACCGAGACGGGGCTTCGTGTGAGGGTTCCCATCTTCATCAAGCAGGGTGAGAAGATCCGCGTGAACACGGAGACGAGAGAATACCTGGAGCGTGTCAACGACTGATAGGCTTGTTGCTGCGTGACCGTTTTTTCGGCGCATAGGTGCCGGCGCGCGCGGTTCTGCCGCGCCATGTTTTTGCAGGTGCTGTTTGGTTCCTGGCGGCGCGGTTCTGCCGGATGCTATGAGGGCTACTCTGGTGCTGCTGGGTTTCTGCCTGTGTGCGCGTTTTCGTTGATACCGTGAGGTTGCCTCTGGCGCTATGAGGGTTCCGCCGGCATTGTTTTATGAATAATTTGATTAAAAAAAGGGACATCGCGCGTCTGCGTGGTGTCCTTTATTCCAATATCAGGCGGTTTTTCGACTCGAGGGGATATTTGGAGGTGGAGACGCCCATTTTGTCGCCGGACCTTATTCCAGAGCCGACAATCGACAATTTCTCCACGCTTTTTCAGAACGATTTCCTCGGGTCGCGCGAGCTGTATCTCCTTCCGAGTCCTGAAATATATATCAAACGACTTATTTCCGAAGGGTTTGGAAGCGTCTATGAGATTTCAAAGTGTTTTCGTAACAACGAGCAGATGGGGCGTCAGCACAGCCCAGAGTTCACAATGCTTGAGTACTACACAATGGCTTTCAGCGAGAAGGATTCCGTTTCTTTGACTGTTGACATGCTCCGGGAGACAGCCCTTCCGTCTGCTCGGGGCGCGTCTTTCCTGTCGTCTGAGCCCGTTGTGATGACTGTGCGGGATGCGGTTCTGAAATACTCTGGGCTTGATTTGGATGTTTTGCAGGACGAAGACGAGTTCAGGGCAGCGGCATTCGGGAAGCTTTCCATCAAAATTCCGAGCGGAGAGCCGTGGGACGATGTGTTTAATCGCGTCTTCTGCACTTTTGTCGAGACGGCGATACCCCGGGATAGGCTTGTATTCTTTACAGACTATCCCGCTCAGATAAATTGTCTTGCGCTCCGAGGAGAGGGGGACGGCTCTCGGTATCGTCGGCGTTGGGAAGTTTATGCCGGAGGGCTGGAGCTGGCGAACTGCTACGCTGAGGAGACGGACCCCGAAGTCGTGAGGGATTATTACCGGAAGGAATATGACGCCCTGCTTCGCTCGCGCGAAGGAAGCGGCAGGGTGATTCCGAAATCTGATGCGGGGTTTGCCGATATTTTCTCGGATTTTCCTTCCTGCTCCGGCGTGGCGATGGGTCTGGACAGGCTCTTGATGCTCGAGACGGGCTCTTCGGATATAAACGATGTGCTGCTGTTTCCGTTTAGTATATAGGGGTGGGCTTCGCTTTGCCGTGAGTCTGGTTTTATCGCAGGTTTTTTCGTAGTTTTTTGAGACGCCCGGTTCTTGCGGCCTGTCTTTAGGGCTTGTTCTGGAGCATCTTGCGAGCCTAAGATTTGATGTCGCGATTTTCGGTTTATTCGGGAGCATCCTGGCGGATGAGGCTTTTATGGCGCCCGCGATTTCATATTGTTCTGGAGCACACTACTGGATTGTGGTCTTGTTTCTGCGTTTCGTTTCTGCGTTTTGTGCGGATTCGACCTCCCGGATTGCGTCCTCCAGCCCCTTCGGATGCTCTCCTGTGTTGTCTACAATAAGAACCGGACAGCTGTATTCCACTGCGCGGTAGTCAACATCATTTTGGGCTCTGTCGCGTGCGGTGAATTTACCGGCGGCAATGCCGTCTCTTCGCATGGCTCGGATTCTCCGCGTTTCGGCTGGGGCGTCCACATAAATTATGAGGTCGCAGGACTTGTCCAGAGCTGCACGCTTCAGGAGAGAGCCGTTAATCGCAAGTATTTTTCCCTCACCGGAAGCTTTTTTGCTCGCTTCTTGGACAATGTCCGAAAGAGAGGGGTATAAGACGCTCTCCAGGGCTCGGAGGAGGTTTTTGTTGTCGAAAACCATCCGGCTGATTGTCGCTCGATCCGTTGTGCCGAAGAGTCGGATGAGGTCGTCCGATTTTCTTCTGTAAAGGTCGTGGCATACCGTGTCCAAATCCATCACCTGCCAGCCGCGTTTTTCCAGAATCGCTGAGATGTAGTTTTTCCCCGAGCCGGTTCGGCCCGTGATACCGACAAGCATGTTGATGATCTCCTTCATTTTCGTTTCCCGAGTCCCGCGCGGATCCTGTGGCCTTTGCAGTTTTTTCGTACTCTGTGGCTCTGTGTGCCAAATGACTCCTCAAGCTGTTGTCTCGTCTTCAGTTGATCTCGCGCTCTTCGCGGATTTACGTGTCCCGGGCTCTGTGTTGCTTTATGGCTCCCGGAGTTGTTTTTCTCAGGCTTTGCGTTCTCCGCGGATTCACGTATCCCGGGCTCAGTGTTGCTTCAAGGCTCCCGGATTTTTTTTCTCAGGCTTTGCGCGCTCCGCGGAATTACGTATCCCGGGCTCAGTGTTGCTTCAAGGCTCCCGGATTTTTTTTCTCAGGCTTTGCGCGCTCCGCGGAATTACGTATCCCGGGCTCTGTGTTTTGCTTTAAGGCTTCCGGAGTTTTTTTCCCAGGTTTTGCGTTTTCCACGGATTTACGCGTTCCGGGGCTCTGTGTTGCTTCATGGCGTCCCGAATTGTTTTTCCCAGGTTTCGCGTTCCCCTCGGATCTGGCAAAACCATGCCGGTTGGCGCCCCCTTTGTTGCCGCAAGATGCTGCCATGAGCCGATTTCTCAGTGCTTGAATGGTGCCATTATCGCATAAATTGGCTATAATAAAAACATGTCTCATCAAATCACAACGTTGAAAGACCTGGATAGTCGCCTCTCTCTTACAGATAACGAAAGAGCCTGGCATGAGAGCGCGGTATCAATGCCATTGGGAATATCTGAATACTATTTGTCACTGATAGATCCTTCTGATCCGGCTGATCCGATACGCAGACAGGCTGTGCCTACATCGGACGAGAACTGTGCCAGAGGGTGGCTACGCCCTGCGTCGGCTGAGATTTCTCCGACTCGGTGCGCGTCGGCGGGTGACAGGGGGCAGAATTCGTGCTCTGAGGATTCTCAGAGGGCGTCGCGTTGTGTGACTTCTGGCGCGGAGGTCTCAAAGTGCGGCAGAAGGCAAATAGACTGTTCGAATGAGGTGACGCAGGGCGTCCGTATTATGCCGAGTTCGGAACTTTATGCCGAAAATAATAAAAAAAAATCTGACGCAATGGCTGAATTTCCGTGTGCGGCCTTCGAATCGCTTGATCCTTTGCAGGAGGTGCTGCACTCAAAGGGAAATCGGCTTATACACCGCTTCAGGAACAGGGTGGCATTCCTCGCGACGGATATTTGCGCGACCTATTGCAGACATTGCTTTCGCAGGAGATTCACGGGCGGCTTGCAGGGACCAGCGACCGAGGCGGATGTGGAAGAGGCATGCCGGTATATCGGGGGGCATCCTGAAATCAGAGAGATGCTTCTCACCGGAGGCGATCCGCTAACGCTGGAGCGAAGCCGGTTGGAGATGATGGTCTCATCGTTCAGGAAAGCTAGGGAGAGTCTTGTAATCCGTATATGCACAAGAATTCCGGTAACTGATCCCGGTAGGGTTACGCCGGAATTGGTTGAGGTTTTTACAAGACATTCCGGCGCGCCATTCTTCCTTATGACGCAGTTCAATCATCCGAGGGAGCTGACGCCTCTCTCTGTGAGGGCTGTGGGAATGTTCATAGACAGAGGCATTCCGGCGTTCAACCAGAGTGTGTTGCTTCGGGGAGTTAACGACGACCCGGATGTTTTGGATGATTTGTGTAACGGTCTTCTTTTCGCCCGGATAAAGCCGTATTACCTTTTTCAGACGGATCTGGTTTCCGGGACAGCATCGTTCCGTGTGCCCATTGAGAGGGGAATGGAAATCGAGCGAGCCTTGCGTTGCCGACTCTCCGGCCTTGCGATGCCTTCTTACACGCTGGATCTGCCTGATGGCGGCGGAAAGGTGCCCCTCTGCGGATCTTATGTGGACGGAATTGACGGCAACGTGTGCACTCTGCATAATCCTGACGGTGAGACGAGATTGTACCCGGCACTGTAGAGTCGCCTTTTGAGGCAGAGCTGGCATCAGGCGCTTTGCTGTCCTGTTTTGTGTAAATATAAAATTTTCGGAAAAATACTTGCGCTACTAAACATGTATATGTATGATATGGCATGTTACGGTGTAAAAAGTCGGATGACGCGGGAATCCGGGATACCTGTTTAGGAGAACTAACGATGAGAAGAATCCTTGTAATCACCCTCTTGATATTCCTCGCCATGGGTTCGGTGTTTGCGAAAACCGCGGACGGACGGCCTACGGTGGCTCTTGTCCTTTCCGGAGGTGGCGCAAAAGGAATATCGCATATTCCTGTGATCGAGGCGTTCGAGGTCTACGGCATACCCATAGACAAAATCTACGGCACATCAATGGGCGCCCTGATAGGCGGGATCTACTGCGCCGGCTACAGTCCGAAGGATTTGAGGGATCTTGTGACAGACAGGGATCTCGCCTCAATGTTCACAACAATCGAGACGTCCGGATATCGCCCTCTTGCCCGTGCGCTGGACAACACCAGGAATAATATAATAAGTCTGGCACTGGACAACGGGGTTATGAGCAGCACCGCCGTGATCGACGACTACGCGATCATGAACTTCTTTTATAATGTTGTGGGCAACGTTCCGGATTACATGGATTTTAACACGGATTTGGAGACCCCGTTTACCTGCAACGCCACAAACATGCGTGACGGCTCTAAATATCGGTTCGATAGTGGCAACCTCATCACGGCTATGCGCTCCTCAATGAGCATTCCGATTGCGTTCAGGCCGTCGATACTGGAAGACGGAACGGTGCTGATGGATGGCGGTCTTGAGAGCAACTTCACTGTGGACGAGGCTATTGAGGACGGCTATGACATAGTCGTCTGTGTGACCTTGCCCAAATCTGAGGATCCGGAGGCTAACCGCGAGAAGTACCAGACGATGTCGGGAATCATGACGGGCACGCTGGATGTGATTCTTAGAAATGTGTCTCGTGGGCAGGCGGAGAAGGCCACGTACAACATACGTATTGATATGACGGGCTATAGCACGCTTGGCTTCAGGGATCCGGTTGGAATCATTCTCAGAGGATATGAGGCGGTTGATAACTATCGCAACGTGTTTGAAGAGATCGCCAATATGTTCACCGAGGAGCAGAAGGTTTATAAGAATCCGAACCGCCGCGGTGCGTATTTCACAAAATATCCGGAGAGGGAGCATCGCGAGATCGAGAGAAGCGTCCTGTCCAAATACGAGACTGCGATGTCACAGACACGCCTTTCTCTGGGCTTTTACGGAAACCTCGGTCTTCAGTTCGTTCCCGACGGCAAGAGCACCACAGGCGGCGAGGATAATGCTAAAACCAGGAAGATAGATATGCCCACGATCAGTGTGGGATACTACAAGCCGCATTTCCTGAAAGTTGACAGGCTCGGTCTCGACTTCTCAGTGAAATTCGAGATAACTCAAAACATAATCATAGGCAACGACTTGTATTATCTTCTTACAAACCCTGATGGTGCGAATAAGATCTACGCTTATGCCGGAATCAAAGGCCAATACGGGACGCTCACGGTTTGGGCGGATAAAATGCACGCGTCGCTGTCACAGAACGGGATTCCCGAAGCGCTGGTGGACGGGCATGGGGGCTTTCTTCTTACCAACGGCAAGAACTACAACTTAAGAATTGAGGCGAACGCGCAGAACCTTTGGGTTATATCAGATTATCTGGATAATTCCGACGAGGGATCTTATGGCGTCAGGCATGACTATACCTCCCTGGACTACTTTTTTTATCCGGTGGTGTCAGTGGGCTTTGTCAGATATAATCCGACAAGCGTTGACAGTTTCGCCCTTGACAGGAAGCGCTTCGATATAATGGTGCGCGGCGGTCTTTACGATACCGCGAGAGAAGGCGTGAAGCATACGTACATGATAGGCTTTGACGCTTTCAAGGCGTTCCGTCTGACAGACAGGGATTCCATATGGCTTGACGTGAAGGCCAAGACAAGCAGGGAACCGAGGATGCTGAGGGATTCGTATTTTGTATACGGAGGCTTCTACGGGATGCCGGGATATCTTGCCACGGATATCTACCGCGACTACATTGCGGCGGGGGTAGGATATACACGTATTCTGAAGAAGGGGTTGTCTAACAGGATCCTTCAGGTGAAATGTATGGCAGGTATCCGCAGCGCAAAGCGTTTCGATGTCGGAGTTGATCTGGACTACGGCTCCACCGAAATGGCCCCGTTCTGGGAGGCAGCGGACAATGGCGGCGATTGGGATATAGGCGGTTCAATCGCTCTCGGTATCGGGTCGTATTTCGGAGGGAACGTTCTCATCGGCTACGGTCTTAACAACCATCTGACCCATGCTGTTTACTTCGAGATCCACTGACGAGGGGGAGTGTGGGCTTCCGCTTCCGTTTCGCGCAGCGCTTTTTGTCATATCCTCAGTCTTATGTCTTGTCTCCTGCGCAAGCCTTTCTGTCCGGTCTGCAAGCGATGTGGCGCGCAGCCTGAAAGATCCGGCATCGGTTGTGGTAAGCAGGGAAGACTTCCTTCTCCTTCAGGGGCGGCTTCCGTATATGGCGGAGGATGGCGCTTTCACAGCGGCAGTTGAGGTTCAGGACGGGAAAAAAACGCGCAACAGCAGGGATAGCGCTGAATTGAACGGTGATTTGATAGTTGCGGATGCTGAACCTCACTATGAGGATTCATTTGTCGACATTGCGCTGTTCCTCCCAACAGGACAGACTTTCTGCACCGCCCGCTGGGACGGGGATGAGTATTCATACGAGTCTGCATTTATCGAGCGTGGATTCGCTTTCTCTGGCGCGTTGCTTGATGACATCATCGGGATATACAGCGATTTGGAATCTTTGGAGACCCTGAAAGGCGGCGGAGTCCTCGAGATGAAAGGATCTGCGGGCGGAAAATCTTACGTCTACACGGTGGAGATGCTTTGATGATGTACAAGGCTCGGTTGTTTCAGTCTTTTTTCAAGGCCACTGCTGTTATTCCTCAGCGCTTTGTGTTTCGCCTGAAGGTTTTCCGCGAGGACAGACGGGTTCAAGGAAGACATATAAAAGGCCCTGCGATTATCGTGTCCAATCATTTGTCTGTATACGACTACATCGCGTTGATATTCGTCTTTTTTTTTAGAACCACCAGGGGAATAGCCGCTGAGGTTCTTTTTTGCAAGAATATCTTCCTTTCCTTGTTTCTCCGGCTCCTGGGGCTTGTCAGGGTGAACAGGGGAGAGCACGACTTTGCTTTTGAGGATAAGGCTGCGCGTATTCTCGAAGATGGAGGCATTGTCGTCTTCCATCCGGAAGGTCGCGTGCCGGATCAGCCGGGGGATGTGCCCCCGCTGCCTTTTAAGACCGGTTTTGCGTATCTCGCGATGAGGTGCGGCGTGCCGGTGATTCCCGTATATACAAACGGGCGTGTATTCAGGCGCGGAAGATGCGTCTATGTTATCGGAACCCCAGTTGATGTTCGTTCGCTTTGCAGAAAAGATATGTCTGAGAATGAGAACATGCACCTGATTGCCGACTTCATGAGAAACAGAATACAGGAATTGGAGAGGTATTCAGATGAGAGAGGATAACATTCCGAGGGCGTCAGGTACGGAGAGCGCTCAGTGTGGGCGGGGCGCTTCACTGTTGAAGTCGTCCGCAAAACCCGCCAGCTCCCGTGTTCCGCGGGGATTTTTTTTCTATGATTTCGTGAAGGTGACGGGTGCCTTGCCGGTTTTTCTTTTTTTCAGATATCGTACGGTTTTCACCGATGTTTCGGTGAGAAAAGCCCTCGGTGGCCCTCTTCTTATTGTCAGCAACCATGCTTCCTATGTCGATCCTGTCATAGTGATGCGCTCTCTTTGGCGTCGCAGAGTGGTTTTCATGGCAACCAGAGATCTATATCGTACCCGACTCGGTGCTTGGTTTTTCCGCCACGTGCACTGCATAGAGGTTGACAAGGAAAATGTTGGCTTAGACACAATAAAAAAGGTGGTTTCTGAGTTGAAAGCGGGGCGTGCGGTGGCTATGTTTCCCGAGGGGAGCGTGGAAGAAAGCAAGAAGACACCACTCGTAGATTCTCAAGTGAATACGAAAGAACATACCGCCAGCGGAGGCAATGCTCCAAAAACGACTCAGGACATGTTCAAAGGATCCGGTCCAGGGCACGAAACGGGAGGGGCAGACTTCGGTTCCGATTCCGCGAAAGATGCGGGAGTTCGTGCGTTCAAGGGTGGAGCTGCAATGATTGCACTGAAAAGCGGCGCCGCGGTTCTGCCGGTGTACATAGACAAGGCAAGGCGACGCGTTGTGGTAGGTTCTAAGATTTTCCCTGAAGCCTTTTTTAGCAGCACTGAGGGGGGTGGTGCGGTATCTAAGCCACCTACACTGCGGCAGATTGACGAGTTCAGCCGTGTTCTACACGGAAAGGAATTGGAGCTGAAGGATTATTCACAATCGCTTGGATGATGCAGAAATATTTACATAAATTTACTTGACAAATAGAAAGAATATATTTAGAATAAAATTGGTTATGATAGCAAAGCGGCGGTTTTCACGATGAGTTTGGGATTCTGCGCTTTTTGTGAAATCGCTCAGCTTAGGTTCCAGAGGGAGATTTCCATGCTGACGATAAAAGCGAATGATAATGTTTTTGACAAGTATGCGGATAGCGTTACCTTGAAGCGGATTGTCCAATATGGAAGTGTAAGCGAGATGTGGGGGCATTGCCTCTCGGAATACGGGCTCATGAGCGCAGTAGTGGACGGAGAAGACCTGACATACAGCGCGTTGGAAAAAAGGATTGCACTCCTCCGCGGAGCCTTATTGGAAAATGGTTTGAAAAGGGGCGATTTCGTCGGCATATACGCGCCGAATTCTGTTTCTTTTGTGGTGTCTTTTTTGGCGATAACCACTTGTGGCATGTGCGCTGTGCTGCTTCCTCCCCACCTGAACGGTGAGGCTGTTTACGGTTGTGTTCTGAAATACGGCCTGAAGGCGCTTGTATACGATTCATCGCTTCGGGAAACGGTTTCTTCTGTAAAGGCGAGATGCTCTGACGTTTGTTTCTTCTCTGTCGAAGAATGTGTGTCGTCAGCGGAGTCCGGATCTTCTGCTTTGCGTCCTGTTCCCGCGGTGGATGTACTTCCGTCGGAGAACTGCTGCGTGGTATTCACCGGCGGTACAACCGGCCGCAGCAAAGGAGCCCTCCTTACAAACGGAGCGCTCATGACCGGAGTGAGGTACGGTTGCTACGGCTACTCGAATGTGTTTTTCCAGCGATATCTTCTGATTCTGCCCCTTACGCATGTGTTTGGGCTGATTCGAACTTTACTCACCAGTCTTTATACCGGTTCATCTTTGTATATATGCCGGAACAATAAAGACATGTTTCGCGATATTGCGTTGCATAAGCCGACCGTCCTCGTGATGGTTCCCGCGCTTGCGGAACTTGCTTTGTCGCTTTCAAAACAGCTGGGGCGGAACCTTCTTGGAGGGGATTTGAAAACTGTGATTGCAGGCGCCGCTGTTGTGTCTCCGTATTTGGTGACCGAATACGGCAAGCTGGGAATAGATCTTTTTCCTGGCTACGGGCTCACGGAGAGCGCGAACCTTGTCAGCGGAAACCCCGAGATGCGTCGCGAGCCCACGTCGGTAGGTTTTTTGTATCCGGGCATCGAGGCTCGCGTTGTGGATGGCGAGCTTTGGCTGAAAGGTCCGAACATGTTCAGCGGTTATGTCGGGGAAGACGAAGAGAACAGTTCTGCGTTCGAGGATGGTTATTTCAAGACAGGCGACCTGGTTCGCTTTGACAACGACGGTTTGCTTTATATAACCGGCAGAAAAAAAGAAGTGATTGTCCTCTCAAGTGGTGAGAAGGTGTCTCCGGAAGCGCTGGAGACAGAGTTCTGTAAGTCTGACTGCATACAGGACTGTCTCGTTTGTGCTTCTCCATCCGCTGGCGAGGCAGAAAGGCTTATTCTACAGGTATATCCGAGGAAATCCTATTTCAAGGAAAACGGAATCGGGTACTCAGAGGCTTTCGTCCGGAAGGAGGTTGAGAGGATCAACAGCGCCTTGCCTTCGGCACAAAGGGTGAGCGAGGTTGCCGTCAGGGACAACGATTTCGTAAGGACTCCAAACATGAAAATCGACAGGGCAAGGAATTGACCGGACGCGCTGAACCCGGGTGGACAGATGGATAGAGCAGAGATTTTTGAAAAACTAAAGGAAATACTTTCGGGTGCGATGGAGAATTCCACGCGCCTTGACGCCCTGAACGAGGAATCGGATCTTCGGTACGATGTCGGACTGAATTCGGTAGGCCTTCTATACATTGTGATAACAATCGAGGAGACTATGAATGTTAGCTTCGACGGCGTGTTGTTCGATGATTTTCACAAGGTGAGGGACGTTATTGACTATATTGAAGCTCATCAATGAGCCTCAGGGGGATAAGAAGTTTTTTTTTCGAAATTCGGCGGCGTAATAGGAGAATATGGAAATGAATAAGGATTTTGTAATACTTCCGGACGCGACATGCGATTTGACCCACGAACTGCGGGAGCGATTTAAGATAGGGTTTGTTCCGGCTCATTTTACTACGGCAGACGGCGCAGAGCATTCGGCGAGTCTGGAATGGGATTTTTCAAGTCGGAGTGGTTTCTATGCTTCTTTGCGCAAGAACCCTTCCGCTTTCAAGACGAGTCCACCGAATGTAGCGGAATTCGTGGCAGCGTTCGAGCCTTTTGTAAGTTCGGGGAAGGGGATAATCTGTCCGGTGATCTCGTCCAGGATGAGCGGAACTTATGGCAACGCCATGCGGGCAAGGCAGGAGATTTTGGAAAAGTACCCAGGGGCGAGAATTACTGTGATAGACTCCCTCCGCTACTCTGCTGCCGTTGGGCTGATGTGCATTCATGCTTCGGTTATGCGCGATGCGGGGGCTTCGTATGAGGAAGTAGCCAAAGCCTTGGAGAGAGATAAACTCTGTTATCATCAGATCGGATATCTTGACGACCTTTCTTTCACTGCCCGTACTGGGCGGATTAACAACGCTGCTGCATTTTTCGGAACCCTTATAGGTATCAAGCCGATGGGGGATATTGACACGAATGGCATGACAACGGTGATTGGCAAGGCAAAAGGCGAAAAGAAGGCATTCTCCGCCGCCATAGGTTATGTCAAGCGGACCATCAGGGACGCGGAAAGCCAGATTGTTGTCATCTCGTATTCGGACCGTGAAGAGAGCGCCTTGCAGTTCAAGGCTCTTGTCGAAAAGGAAATCTGCCCGAAAGAAGTTCTCCTTACAAATGTGTTTCCATCCTGCGGGGTGAGCATCGGACCGGGACTTATGTGTATATACTATAAGGGTTCTCCTGAGATCGG
>CAMKPI010000011.1 GCA_946414625.1 uncultured Spirochaetaceae bacterium
AATGTTTTTTTTAAGATGAATGGTTTTTGATGGATAAATGCAAAAAAAAAGCCTGTGGAATATTCCACAGGCGGCAATTCTTTTACTTCCTTAGATTACGATGAAGATATCGCAGTTATGTCGTTGCAACCATTGCCTTGTTTCCTGGAGAGTCAGTGGCTTGATTGTTTCTTTCGGATATATGCTTTTTGCTCCGCCGGAGCAGTGCAGGAAGAATTCTTGTGTCTTTTTTTTGTACAGAATTTCTGAGTAGCCGGCTTCTTCTCCGTATTGTCCGTAAAAGTATTCGCTTATCTTTTTCGCGGTTCCGGTATTGTATTGTTTATTTCTGATTTTTATCTGCATGATTTCTCCTTATTCGTAATCTTCATCGTCAGGATTGTCGTAATTTTCGTTGTCCGGATTCTCTTCCTCTTTCAGGGTTTCAGAGTCCCGGATTTCTTCGAACACGAACGGCTCGTCCGGTCCGTTCACGATTTCCGTGTCCTCCGGGCTTTCTTTTTTTGTTTCGGATACAGCCTCTATGCCGTCATCTATTTTTGGTTCTATTTCCGGTGCGGTTTTTCCCTTTTCTTGATTTTGTTTCTTTTGCCTATCGCCGTCAAGATCTTCCAGGGCTGGATTCTGAAAGGAAGATTCGTCCTTTTCCTTTCTCTGTTTTCGTTTTGTGTTTCTCGGCGTTTCTACTTCTGGCGTTTTTATTGGCTTCAAAATTTGTCTTGTTATAGTCTCATCTTTTTTTTTCTCCTCCTGGCTTTTGAAGATCTCCTTTACCTTTTTCATGCTTTCCTTCTCGAAGCGTTTTCTTTCCTCCCTTTCCGTTGTCGGCAGGTCAGGATTGTATTCCAGCTCCTGTCTTTTTTTCAGCTCGGGATGTTCGAAGTACTGGAGCTTCTTCACTTTTGAGGAAGGGCTGGATGCTATGACAAGAAGCTCCGTGTCGGGCGACATCGTCATTATCTCGTTTGCATCCATGAGAGCCCTGGCCTCCTCTCTTATGCTTTGGCTGCCGCCGGTGCTTCCGCCTCCTGCTTTATAGGAATGCGAGGTGCTGTCTAGCGCGACCGTTCTGTTTCCGAGCCGTCGGCTTATCCAGGATGCGGTTTCTTCCTGAGATACCTGCTTTATGTCTATTACGCGGGTATTGTCGAGGATAGCCTTGGTTTTATCTTTCCCGTATGCGGAAGAGTCCTCTAGCTGCGATATGGACTGGATTATCAACATGAAAGAGATGTGGTACTTCCGGACGAATGGCATTGCGAACTCGACGTTCTTCATGTATCCAAGCTGCGGGAACTCGTCCAGTATGAATAGGAGGTGGTGTATGTACGGTTTGGTGTAGTCGTCGGTCAGCTGGTTGATCACGGAGGATATGAAGAGCTTTATGAAGGCCTTGCATCTATCGGTGTCTGCGTTCTTCACGCAGAGGAAGATGCTTAACGGTTTTGCCTTGCGCATGAGGTCGTCCGTGGTGAAGCTGGTGTCCTTCATGAGGCTTGCGACTGTTTGCTCCGCGAAGAACGACAGGTTGGTGAACATCGTACTGAACGTGCTGGATATGGTTTGCTCGGCCTTGGCGTTAATTTTTAGGTTGGTGACTGCCATTTTCAGGAAGTTTAGAAGCGTTTTTTCCCATGCATTTGCGCCGTTGGTCTCGAAGAAGCGCAACCTGTATTCGACATTGTTCATTATGGTGTCCAGAAGGCAGAACATGCCTGTCGCGTTTTCCTCTTCTTCCAGCTCCTCCTCTTTTTTCCTTTCCTTTTCAAGGCGGGTCTTTGTCCTGTTGTATATGTCGTAAAGGCGCTTCTTTTCTCCCGGGTTTATTTCTTTTGCTATCTGTTCTGCTAGCTCTTTTTTTTGTCGCTCCTCCTCTTCCACTGACTCGATCTCCCTTACGAGGAATTCGCGTTCTTTCTGGAGGCTTTTGCCGTCCGTGTTGTCCAGGAGTCCGTCGTCCAGTTTCCCGAGGCGCTTTTTCATGTTCTTGTACAGGAAGGGGTTTTTGTTGTAGTCGGCTATTTGCGTTATTTCGGTAACCTTTTTTAGGTTCTGTTCATCCTTCGGGAAGAAGAGGAGCGTGTAGCCTATAAAGATGTTGAGCATGTCTCTTGCGGAGTTTTCCCAGTAGTTGTCCTTGGCGTTTGGATTCGGGGGGATTATTATCTGGCTCATGTTTCCTATGTCGGCGGTGATGTAGGACTCGCTGCGTCTTATCCAATCGAACGGGTTGAAATGGAGGGTGCTGTCCGGATCGGACGGGTCGAAGCGCTGTACATAGCCTATCGACTGTCTGTAGCCGCAGGTGACGTTGAAATTTTCCTGGGCTGGGTCGTAGCATATTACACTGTCCGGATATGTCAGGAGAGTCGGGCAAATCGTCCCCGCTCCCTTTCCGCTTCCGATGCCTCCTATCGTAAGCGTGTTGAACTTCCGTATGTTCGCTCCCGCGATGTAGCGCGACCATTTCTGAGTTCTCATTTGTTGGGGGTTGGATGAGTCTATGTCGGCATCGTTGTACTGCCCTAGGATTATGGATAGTGGTTCCTTATGTTCCTTCTTCAGTGCGAGTTCGGTTTTCTGCTCCAGCACATCCTTGAAAGGTATGAGGTAGCCGGCTTTTATCAATTCGCTTTTCTCCGCCCATCTGGCGCTTCCTTTGATGGTGTCCCTTTCGCTGCTGCTAGTTTTGCGCCTGTCGTTTGAGAGAAAGACGTAGAGGCCCAGGAATATGTAGGTCGCGATGGGGACGACGGCTTTCATCGCGTAGTTGTAGAATACGTCCGACTTCAGGCGCGCGCTGCGCGTATGCCGGTAGATTTTCCAGAGATCCATTGTCACTTTGTGTGGGAGTATGCTGAATGTCGGTTTGCCGTAAGCGTACTTGTTCACCGCATAGAAGAAGCAGTACGAAACAAGCAGCGCGAGACCTAGAACCCATGTGGTTCGCTTAAGTTTGTCCGGGGTTCTTTTCTTTTTGAATATCTTTTTTTCGAGAATTATATACGCCGCGATGAGCAGTATTGCGATGATGGCTGGCGTCCTGGCTTGCCATATTGTCTTGATAACTCTATCCATGCGTTGTCCTTAAAAAAGGCCGTTCCCAATGCTTCCGGGAGAGGAGTTTGATAGGGAACGGTCCGGTTTTTTATTCTTCTGTGTTGTGTCTCTTGCTGGAGACGTACGAGATGTTTTTCTTGTAAAGTCTTTTTTCCGGTATCGTCATTCTAAAAAGGAGGTGGCGAAACCAGAAGTCATCTTTTTTATATAGTCCGGCGCAAATGATATGGAAGATGACGGCTATTCCTATTGTCAGGAACACGTTGTACTGGAATACGAATATGGAGAGTACGCAGAACGCTCCCTCGGAGAGCAGCTGTCGGAGTGGCACTCCTATTATGTATATCTTCCGGTTGAGGCCCTTATAGCATGGATGCGTCTTCATGGGGTTCCGTGTTTTCGATTCTTATAACTGCTCCGTCAGCGGATACCCCGGTAAGCCCGAGGAATTTCGGCACTTTGAAGGCTACAAGTATAAGGGTGGCGGCTGCCACAACTCCGATTATTGTGCTTTTGATTATCTCGCTTTTCTGCCCTCCGTCAGCCTTCAGGTAGCGAATCGCGCTGATTATTATCCATCCGACCAGGAATACCACGGCTATCACCTTTACCAGGTTGATGACTTTGGCCATCGGGCTGTCGGAGCCGTTGAGGCCTAGGGTATCGTCGAATCCCTCGATTGCCGCAAAGGCTGGGCTTGCCGCGAGGGCAAGAAAGACAAGGATCGCTAGGAATTTTCTTGTTCTTTTCATATTTTCCTCTTTTCAATGTTTTTTTGAATATATTTTATAGAATTTTTTCCAAAAAGTATATATAAAATTGAGTAAATGCGAGTCTTTTTTTTCTGTATGTTTGTTTTGTCCTGTGTTGTATTGTTCTTGCTGAATACACCGCTGTGTTTTGTTAACACGTCCCCGTCGCTACCTTTCGGATTGTATTTTGCCGTTCCCTTCTGCGGCCGAGCACGGAAGGGCGACTACGTAGTTTTAGAGGATCCGGCGGGAAGTGGGCGGATTCTGCTGAAGCGTGTCGCGGGGTTCACGTCAAGCGGTGACCTGTGGCTCTTGGGCGATAGCGCGGAGGAGATAGAGACCAGGGCGGGAGTGTCCGGGCTTGTTTCCTATGATTCCGCTTTTTTCGGCGCCGTTCCAAGGAAAACGGTTCGGAAAGTGTTTAGATTTTTGTGAACTGCTCCTAAGCTAAAGCATCGGAGCAGTTCACTACAATGTATTGAGAAATATTCGCTTCACGGATTCAGTTATAGTTTATACAAATTCAGTCTAGTTCGCTAACTTCAGTTCGTTTTAGATCTTGTTCGTTTCGTTCGTTTCAAACTTGTACTGCGGATAGATCCAACCTTTGGGTGTTTTCTTTGACTCATCGAACGAGCAAACAATCCGCGCGATATAATCCTTGTCCTTCGTCTTTGAATGCGCTTTCACGGCGATTTTTCCGTTTTTTAATATCTCTAGAGCCGCGGTTTTTGTCATCTTTGCTCCTATTGCCTTGAAGAACTTGTCATCCTTCGATACTACGTGCTTGCATGACGTGCAGTACCAGCTCTTTTCGCTCTCTCTAATGTCTCCTCCACAGGAGCAGGACGAGATGGCAGTCGCGCCCGCCTTTTTTGGGTCTGCGTACGCGGCGGTAAATGACTGGAAGTCTATCCTGTCGTTTTTCATTGTCTCCTTTGTCTGATACATCACTTTTTCGGTCAGATCCTTTACCTGTTTGCGGCCTTTAGTTATCTCTTCCTGGATTATAAACCATTCGGCGGTGATGTCCGCCGTCTTGCAGTTCTCTGGAAGGAGTTTGTACAGGGCTTTTCCCTTGTCTGTGGTTTTTATCTGTTTTCCGTTTTTTCCTGTCTTTTCGAGGTAGCCTTCCTTTATGAGGTCCGCGGTTATTATATGCCGCGTGGCCGACGTGCCTATGCTGCCCTTATCCCCTGTTTTGCCCTCGTCTTTTTTCAGCAGCAGCTCCTTGATCTTGGGATCGTCCACGTATTTTGATATTCGCGTCATGTCGGCGATAAGGGTCGCCTCCGTGTATCTTGCGGCGGGCTTGGTTTTCTCATTTGTTAGCGAGCCCTCTGTCAGGAACCACGTCTCGTCGTCCCCGCGGATGAAAGTCTTTTCTTCCTCAGTAGGCTTTTGTTCTTTTACAAGCGCCTTCCATCCCAGGCTGGAATACAAAAGCGATTTTGCTACGGCCTTTCTGCCTTTCTCCAGTCTTATTGTGAGCGTCGCGCGTTCTGCTTCTGCGGGACCCGCGAACTGCATAAGGAATCGTCGGGCGATTTCTACGTAGACATTCTTTTCTTCTTCCGTGAATTTGGAGAGATCAATGTCGACGTTCTGCGGGATTATCGCGAAGTGCAGCTGCACCTTGGAGGAGTTGAAGCAGGAGGCTTTGAAGCCGTCTTTTTTGTTGAATACTGCGAACTTCTCCTTTTCATCTGCGAGACTCAGCGTTTTTCTTGTTTTCAGGAACAGTTCGAAGTCGTCGTAGTAGGATTCCGGCAGGTATTCGCATTCCGATCTGTTGTAGGTTATGGCATTGTATTTGTCCCGGAGCTGTTGCGTTATCTCCAGCGTTTTGCTTGGGGTATAACCGAAGATCTTTTCGCAGTGCAGCTGGAGGTTCGCGAGGTTGAATGGCATCGGTGGGTTCGTCACCACCGGCTCCCTCCGGGTTTCTCCCTTGAAGCATCCCTCGTTGTGTTCCTTCACAAACGCTTCCGCTTTGTCCTTGTTGGTAAGGTAGCCGGACATATCCAGGATCTCGTCGTCTTTCGGGAACTCGACCTTGACCCTTACCTTCTCACTAGCAGATTTTGCCGTGAAGCATGGTATGAAGTAGTCGACGCTTCTGAAGTTGTCTATGAGCTGGTCTCTTTTGTACACAAGGCCGAGCGTCGGGCATTTCACGCGTCCGATGTGCAGCGTGGTGTTTGTCTTGATGGAGAAGTACCTGGACAGCGTGAAGCCGAACACAAGGTCCGACACCGACCGCGCCTCGGCACTGTTGCCGTAGAGCTTGTTGTTTTCTGTAAGATTACCAAGGCTCCTTCGGAGCGCGGCGGGAGTTGTGTCAGCGGTTTGGAGGCGCTTCACAGAGCCTTTGTAGCCGCAGAAATCAAGGACTTCGTCGACCAGCAGCTGGCCTTCGTCGTCCATGTCTCCCGCATGTATCACCGTGTCCGCTTTCTTTAGGAATTCCTTGACGTTGTTGAATATCGCTGCTTTTTCCTTTATCGGCTTCTTCCTCCATGGGAAGAAGTAGATAGGCAGCGCCTGGAGCGTCCATTTCTTGTAGCTCTCGTTCATCTCCTCCGGCATGACGTGTGTCAGTACATGTCCTCCTAGGAACGTTATGGTGTACCTGTCGCACGCTACAGTGTATGGATTGAGTCTTTTTACTGGCGCGTTTACGGCCTCGGCTATCTGCTCCGCAAGCACTTTCTTTTCAGCGATTACCAGCGTCATTTTTTAAAGTTCCTTGTTGTCGTAGTCGTCATCGTCATCCCCGTCGTCCTGGATTCTCTCACTGTCGTCGAAGACGATCTGGGTATCCTCTTTCTTGTTGTCCTTCCAGAAGAACCATACCTTTATGCCGGGATACTCCCTTTCCATCTCTTCCTTGGTTATGAGGTAGTACATCTTCCAGAACTGCTGGAGCTGTTCCATGTCCAGGTACTTGTGCGGGAACGTGTTCTTCTCCTTGTACTCGTCGAGACTTTTCTCCGCTAGGCGTCGAGCCATCTCGCCCGCCGCGGTCGAGGGGCTTTCCTCTCTGTACCGGTTCCACATGGCCTCGTATTTCTTTTTCCATTCGTAGAGGTCGTAGCCTTCCACGAACTCTTTCCATTCTTTCTCGATGTTCATTGTGTCTGGGATGTCCTGTACGCCTTTTTCAGTTCTCATCCATTCCCTGAATTTCTCTGTGCGGACGTTTTCGGCAAGATCTTTGTAGATTTGGTTGATTTTCTCCCTGATTCGTGCGTTGATTTTTTCGTTTTCCATTTTCCTTCTCCTTTTAACGGTTTGTTATATTATTCATGAGCCTGTCGGCCTTCTTGCTGTTGATGGCGTTCGTGAGGGAGATGAGGTTCAGCTGCACTCCCGCCGTCACGGTATTCTGAAACGCGAAGTGTTCGGAGTTGAGCGAGAGCTTCTTCTTCATGGAGGCCGCGTTCGTAAGGATGTAGAACTCCGGCTCATACCTTGCGAACACGGATAGCATACCTGTTCTTTGCGAGAAGTGCCAGTTGAGCTGCAATCGTCCGGCGAAGCCGAGGTACGCCGCGCTGTTGTAGGTGTCGTTCTTCTTCAGGCTGTCTATCCTTGCGGCGAGGGCCGCCCCTGCGTTTATGGTGAAAGGCTGAGACCCCGCCGTCCAAAGGAAATCCTTTGTGATTCCTATTTTTGCCGATACGGTCAGGACTTCTGTTTTTTTGCCGCCGAGCGTCGGCTTTGTTTTCGTGGTGCCAACGGTTTCGTAGACCGAGAATCTGTTGAACCTTTCTGTCAGATCTACATCGATTCCAAGCGATGTCTTGTCGTCCGAGTCGATGTCTTTCGTTTCCAGGTTTCGGAACTTGAAGTTTTTGCCGCAGTACGATGCTCCTGCGGAGAGTGCTATGTCCGCTCTCCCGCTCTTGAAGCGGTTGAATTCGTAGCTGTAAAGGATGTCGTTCCTCTCCGCGAAGGCGGAGAAGACGGAGAGTATTAGCAGCGCTGCCGCCGCGACTTTAAGCTTCATTCAGGATGTTCCTTATGTATCTGGCGCTTTCGCCATACCGGGAGAACACTAGCCTGTAGCCGGATAGCCCGTAGTTTTCCAGGAAAACGGGGATGCCGAGCTTTATAGCCAGATCTATCTCGATTTCGACGCCTTTGCTTGTGATTCTATGGTAGGCGCTGTTTATTACGATCGCGTCGCTTTCGTTTACCAGTCGCCTGCACTTTTCCATCACCTCGCTGTAGAACGTCGGATCGGAGAGGCTGAAGGGTCTGTTTCCCTCTTTTGCGATCCGCATGTGTTTTTCTTTGATGTCTTGCGTTTCCTTTACGGGATTTATTATGCGCCAGCAGTCGGAGCACAAGGATTCTGAAAGGGTCGTTGACAGCCGGATCTCGTGCTGTTTGAATTCCAACTCGTAGTTTGGGTTTCGCGTTATCGGGCCTGCGATGTAAATTGTCAGCATGGTTTGATTATAGATGCGCTCGGATATTTTTTCTATAAAAAACTGGAAAAATTATATATTTTCTTCGGTGAATAAAAAAGCCGCCCCGTAGGGCGGCGTGGAGGAATTGCGGGCGCCGGCCTAGCGGACGGTCGCGGTCTCTCTTGCTTTATTATTTTCTTGCGGTTTTAAGAACCTGTCGAAAGAGAAGTACAATTCGCTTATTCTGGTCTCGTATTCGTTTCTGATGTATTCGGCCGCCTTGCAAGCCGAACGGATAGCCGTTGTTACTTTCTGGGCTGTCATTTCCTTTATGCGGCTTGCCCAGCTGGCGCAGTAGGCTTTTTGGTTCTCGTCCGTTTCGTCCGTGTTTATTTCAAGGTAACTCATGAGGATTCCGCTTCCAATCTCCGCAACCAGCTCTTCTTCGGCTCTATCGAACCTGGCGCGTGCCTTGTCCTCAAAATCTGCGTTATGCTTTGTTGAGTGGATCATCTCGTGAAACACTATGGCGTAGTGGGCGGCGTCGGATATGGTGTTCGTCTCTCTGTCTGGTAGGTGCAGGGTCCTGCCTGCTGTTTCGTTAGAAAACGGATTCATCTGCCAGGCATAGCTTGGTGTGGTTGTCATATATGCCGGGGTTATGTCCGGATGATCCTGGAGGTATATTCTAAGCATTGCTTCCGCTTTATCTATTTTGCTTTCGCCCATATCCTTGTAATGGCTTGATTGGTTGAAGTTCTTCCAGGACTGTATCTGTCTATCCTTCTCTTCGTCGCTAATGCCGTGCAGCTGCCTGATGTGGAAAACGGGATAGATTTTCACGATGTTGCCGTGTGTTTTTTTCGTGCATTCGTCTATGGCTTTGTATTCCTTTTTATCCAGGTCGCCGATTCCGATCTGGCCGGCGTTGAGGAGCGCGATGTTGCACCGGAGAACGGTCAGCTCTTCCTTGGTCAGCCTTTTGTAGGCCGGCGAGCCCTTGTCCTCGTAGAGCGATCCTGCCGGCAGTTCGAAGAACACCTTGTTCTGCGAAGTCTCGCCTTTAAGGTTTATCGGCGCGACTTTGCGCAGCAAATCCTCTTTTTTGTTGAGTCCCACCGCCTGGTTGTAGGTGCAGAATACGCCGCCCTCGCGCAGTAGCAACTGGTTGAATAGCGAATATGGTTTTATCTTGTCCGCCGTCTTTCCTTTGTTTGTTACGAAGTTGTAGGATCTAAGGGCTGTGTATGGGTATCTCCACAGCGGCATTCTTGTCTTGTCGGAGAGTGTTTCCAGGATCCTGTTCTTTATTTGTTCTTCAAAGATGTCCATTCTGGTTACGTTCATCTTTATTCCTCCGTTACATCTCATTCGCTAGGTTCCTGGCATTCATGTTCGTTTTGATGGCGAGGTTCCTGCCGCTTGCTTTGATTTCCGTCTTCGAATCGAGGTCCCAGGCGATCATTTCCTTCAGCTCCTTTGCGCTGTTTTCCGGGTCGACGAGCGGGTATTGTCTCATTGTATTGCAATTAATCTTTGTTTCTTTGCCTTTTTTCGCCATCTGTCTCAGGGTGTCGGCAAGGATTTTCCTGTTCTCCTCTATGTTTGTCTTGATATGTTCATCCGTGAGGTCGAAGCTTTTTATTCCGTTTTTCTCACAGTATTCGTGGAGCGTCTGGTATCGGC
The DNA here is from genome assembly GCA_946414625.1 of uncultured Spirochaetaceae bacterium. GTDB lineage: Bacteria > Spirochaetota > Spirochaetia > Sphaerochaetales > Sphaerochaetaceae > CAMKAB01. Next base: position 9,917 of record CAMKPI010000011.1, read on the forward strand.
CGATGCCGCCGTTTTTTCCGACCTTGCTCAGGATGCTTTTCATCATGGAGAGCATATCGCGGTCATGACCTTTTATGGGCACATCTTCTCTTCCTCCGACTGTTATCTGGTAGACGGCTAGGGAATTGTCTGGAGAGGGTGTGTCTCCCAGGATGCCACCGCGCTCCGCCGGAGCCTTTTCGGCGCTGTCCCTTTCTTCTTTTTCCATAACTGGGATGTAGAGGCCGTACTCATCCTCATTGCGGTGCTGCGTCTCCTCGCCCTTGCTGTCCTTCAGGTTTATTATGTCCATCTCGGTTGCTTTCACCTGTTCGTAGGTGGTGTTCTTCTGCCTTTCGGCAAGGTTGAACCCGTCCTTTTTGTATATCTCGTCCATCTTTTTGTTGAATATGGTGAAGAATGATTTGGTTTTTCGGGTTTCTGTCTGCTTTTTTTCGGGGATGTCGAGGCTCCACTCTCCGTCGCCGTACGACTCGGAGGAGATTTTGAATTTTGATTCGCTTGTGTCCCTGTCGTAATCTATGTTGTAGATTTTCGAAGTTATTCTGAAGTTGAAAGGGCCGTCCGTCCTCTCGATGTCCAGCACAGCAGGTCCCGCGCTGGTCATGCCGTTCTTCTCGAAGAACAGTTTTCTTATTCCCATCGGCTTCAGTGCCGTTCCCTTTTCGCCGTACGACGCTTCTAGCATTTTCCTGTTGTTAGGCAAACCTATACCCAGGTTCTGGAGCGCCATCAGCACGCTGTCGGGATTTGGGCGGCTTCTTTCCGTCACGTTGTCGTAGAACATATCCTGTCCCAGGATGGTGTCTACTGAATCTTTCGGGAGCGGATCTTCGACGGAGTATCCGTGGGTGACTTCATCGCCTTGGCTGTCGGTGATTGTTGTTTTCCACACCGCTATTCCGGTGTCCTTGTATGTTCCGTCTCGTTCGGTTTTGATGTTCCAACCATTGAAGAACGGTTCCGCTCGGAAGGCGGAGATGGCGCTCTCGACATCGGGTTTTGAGATTTCCGGGTCTTTCTGGCTCCTTGATGTCCGGATTTTTTCGTTCAGAGAATATAGCGCGTCGTTTCCGAGCGTCGGGTAGCGGTATTTATCCGCGAGGTTATTCCGATAGAAAAGCTCAGCTGATTCCAGGCTTTCTCTGCGGATCCTGTCTTTCTTGGATTCTTTCTCTTCTTCCTGCTCCTCTGGCTTCTCCTCTTTTTCCGGCTCTTTCTCTAGTTCTGCGTTTCCGTTTCTGTCGTTTTCTTCTTCGGCGTCTGAGATTTTTTCAGAAGTATTTTTCATCTGTTCCAAATCTAAATCGTTATTCCGGAGACGCAGAAGCTCCTCTTCGAAAGTCTGCAGCAGTTCACTTACGCGCTTCTCATGCTCTTCGTTGATCTTTTTTATTGATTCTCTGAATCTTTTTTCCAAATCGTCCTGACTCACGGTTTCCTCCCGACTGTTTTTTCTTATATATAATATACTATATATGGAATTTCAAGTCTGTTTTAGACGATTGGCGCAAAAAAAACCGCCTTCTGGCGGCTTTCTCTTTGCTTGCGGGTTATCGTACGTTGTCCTGCTAGAACCCTCTCTTATGGTACTCGTCCATTATCAGCTTAATTATGAACTTCGACCTTGACATCTTGTCTTCCATGGCCATTTGGCTCAATGCTATGTATTCCTCTTCCGAGAGCCTCGCCTGGTAGACGAATCTCTGGTCCTTGACTTTGCTGCTCTTCCTTGCCTCTTCCAATTCCTGGAGCGTCATAGGTATTCTCTTTCCGTTGTTCTGTTCCATCTTCCTCTCCTCAATATCCTCTTTTCTTGTATTCTTTTTCAATCAGTTCCTTGATGACGCTATTCATCGGCTTTCCGTCGTCGTATGCTATTTGGCAGAGCGATCTGTAGAGCGTCTCGTCCATTTTCATTCCGAACCTATAAAAAATGTTTTTTCTTGTTTTCCTCTTTTCTTTCAGTTCCTCTATTGATAGTGGCTCCTTCTTTGTCTTTGCCGGCTCGGTTTCTCTTTTTGCTTCCTTTTTCTCCTCTTCCGGCGCCCTGGCTTCGGAGTTAAGCTGATCGGCTGTTCTCATGAAGTAATCGGGCTGCGCCGAGAAATCCTTGTCGAATTTCATATCAAACCTCCTTTATCGTTCCAAGAAACTCTTCCATAAATTTTTTGTAATCTTCGGCGGCCGTGGAAGTAGGCGCGTATTTCGAGGCGTAGTCGAATATCGTCATGCGCTTCTCCTGGCACTCGCTCACCGATAGGCTGTCCCTGATGAATGTTTTGAACAGGCAGCACCCTAGCTCTTCCGAGAGCTCGAGCATTTTTTTCTCCTCGTACCTGAAAAGCTGGGACGTGTTTTTTCCAAAGGTCTTTACCCTTGTTCTTAGCACTCCCGCTATCTTCAGCTCCGGGTTTATCACCTCCTGCGTGGTCTTAATGGGATCGATTAGCTCTTTTATGGCATTGGTGGAAGCCTCTTCGGGAAACGCCGTGATGAGAAGGTAGTCCGAGACGGACAATGCGTTAAGGTAGTGACGTCCGAGCGAGGGGGGGCAGTCGATTATCACGTAATCGAAGGACTTCTCCAGCTCCGGGTATGCAGAGAAAGCGCGGCGGAGCTTGACCGAGCCGTCCGGGGCGTTTGCGAGTGCCGTGTCCAGAGCTGCCAGCCTTGGATCCGCGCCTATTATGGCAAGGGAAACGTATTTTTTTCCATCTTTGTCCGTGGCGGTTTTGATTATCCGTATTGCCTCGTATATCTTGCACTGTCCTAGGATGACATCGTAGGAAGAAGGGGATTTCACTTCCTTGTTTGATTGACGCGTAAGGTCGCATTGTCCGTCCACATCAATCAGCAGGACCCGCTTTCCTTTGAAATCGGCGAGGTATGCACCCATTGACAGAGCCGTAGTTGTCTTGGCGACCCCTCCCTTTTTGTTATAGACTGTAATAATCGTCATATCGTCTCCTTATGATTAAAGAATAATCAAATAAAATCAGAATGTCAACAAAAGTTTAAGAAAAATTTAATTTTTGAAACTATGCTTTTCTTTTGCAATGTTCGCGCTTAAACCTTAATGATAACAATGTTTCAATGTTTCACGGCTGTGCGTCTTGCGTTTTTTGAACAGTGGTTCAACTGTGTTATTACCGTCTTTTAGAGAGTTATTAAACAATCATTTGTCGTCTTTTAGACAGTCATTGACTGTTCATTTACTGTTTATTGACTGTTTAATGGTTGTTTATTTGCTGTTCATTAGGTGGTAATTGTGCGTTTGATTTGGAATCAATTATTTTTTATTAACGTTTAATGGACAGTTTGGAGACTGTTATTGGACACTTGTTCAATGTTTAACCGCTGTTTATAGTACAGTAGACAACTGTATAAACTACGATAAATAAACGTTTTTAAAGACAGTCTTTTGCTGTTTATTGACTGTTCAAAATACAGTCGAAAAATGTTTTATCGTTGTTCTTTGTACAGAGAACGACTGCATAAAACACGGTTGCAAGACTATTCATAAAACAGTTTGGTAATCAGTCGTTTATATGGCCTATTTTCCCAAATTGCAACTATGTATTTTGATTGCTTCGAAATGGTGCTTGACAAAATGGCGAATTGGAATGAAGATTGGAATGTCTGAGATGAATTAAAGTATTTGAAGCGAATCTGAAAACGAAAAAAAACGGATCTGAAAAAAAACGAATATTATGGCTAGAGGGAAGCGGAATGGAATGCACGATGAGTCTACACCTGGCTCCGACCTCGGTTGCGGAGCACAACAATCGGAAAGGGTGGTTTGTGAAGAACGAGGAGCATATCAAAAACGATTCTGATTATGTCGTGTATATGGACGAGGATATCCGAAAGGTTTATGACTTGCTCTTCGGCGAATCTGTGAAACGATTCAACGCAAGGCAGAAGAATAAGGAGCGTGTCATATCGAATTATTATCAGCGCATGTTGCGAAGTCACAAGACGAAGAGCGGTCGCAAGGCTTATTATGAAATCGTGGTCGAACTGGGGGACTTGTTTAATCACCCGTCTCCTGAAATTTCCAAAGTTATGTGCGAGGAGTATCTGAAAGGATTCGGGGAGAGAAACGGAAGTTTCCATGTTTGTCAAGCGGTTTGGCACAATGACGAGAGGGCGAAAGTGTGGGATGATGGGGAGAGGGCGTATAAATGGGTTGACAGCATACCACACATGCACATTCGATTTGTACCTTTCGCACGGTCTGAAAGGGGGTTGGAAAAACAAGTCAGCATGAGGGGAGCTTTGCGGGAGATGGGCTATGTTAGTGATTCAAGCGGATACTGGAACAGCGGATTTAAGAAATGGCTCCTGAACGAGCGGCGGATAATGGCAGATTTGTGTAGAGAGCATGGAGTCCTAATAGTGAAAGGGGACGCAGGCAACCGGTACCACTACGCTCCGTCTAAGTACAGAGCATTGCAAACGGAAATGCAAAAACTATCCGCCGATGTGCGTAGAACTCGCGGCAATTTGGAGAAGTCGGTTTCGCAGCTGTCGGTCTTGGATTCGATGAAAAAGGATCTGTCAAAGAAAATTGAGAAGAAAAAGACAGAGCTGGACGCTTTAGAAAGCGCAGAAACAGAAAAACGGAAGGCGGCGGCATTGGATTCGCTGGCGGAGCGTCTGATGAAAACCGAGCCTGACTTGTGGAAAAGAATCAAAGATTTTCTGGACAAAAAAATCATAGCAGAATATGAGAAAACTGGTATAACCAAAAGAGCACCGAAAACAAATGAACGCTAACATGTGAAAAAGCTGGCTGAGAAATTCCTGATGCTTTAGCTTAGGAGCAGTTCACGCAAAGGCGAATCTAAAAACCTCTAACTCTGATAAAAAAAACAGACGAAAGTACATTGCTTAAAAAAGAATCTGAATCACATTGAAACAGTCGAAAGCAGTTATAAAAACAGTTTTTGAACAGTCAAAGGGTGGCAAATAAACAGCCTTTTGACTGTTATTAGACATTTTTCAAACAGTAATCATACGTTCGGATTGCAAATTCCTTGGTTTTTTCCTGTTGATAAAAAACTAATCAGCAAAAGAATCGAGGCGCGGCGCGTTTCCATGGTGGAAAGGAGCCGCGGACGGATGGTTTGGCGTATGTCAAAGAGTAAGCTGTTTTTTATTTACTTTTGATTGGATTTTTGAGAAAATATATACATCGCCAAAGATGAAGGAGCGGCGACATTTATGGAAAAAATCAATCTGCTTGATGCGTTCGAGAACCGCGAGCTGAAAAAACCTGTCGAAAAAAATGTGATGGTGCTTGTCTACAAAGACCAGTACGACAAGATTGCGCGCCTTGCAAGAGCGAACGGAATCTCCGTCAACTGTTTTATTGTCAACCTCTTGCGGCTGATGTTCGAAGGAAAGATTTTTATTAAAAATTCCAATATATCGGACGTATCCGTCTCAAATCTTCTTGATCTATATTCTTTTACTCCTTCGGACGGTCTGGAGAAGAAGAAATATCTTCTTCTCATGCCGGAAGATCTATACAACAAGACTAAAGATTTCAAGAAGCAAACGGACACAAGCATAACAAGCCTTGTCAGTATTCTTTTTCAACATTTCCTCTGCGGACGAATTCTTATAGATAAAAGCCTTCTTCTTGAATTGAAAAAATAGGAGAAAATGGAATAGTCGATATAAAGCTTTGGGCTCCTGAACCAGCTTGTGAAACAACGGGCTTCGCAATTGCGAAGCCCGTTTAGATTTTTTTTATTCTTTACAATAAATTGACGGAATCTCATCGATCCCAAAATTTTCCTTTATATAGTTCGACACATTATCGATGTTCGTAAAGGTTTCAAGCAAACAATACATACGATCTCCATACGAGAATTCAATTTCTTCACCTTCATCGGATACGTAGGAATCGACCACGCTCATCAAATGATAGATCCCATTTTCAAGAAGGAGGAATCCCCCCCCCCCCCCCCCGTTATTGGAGTACTTCCCTAGGTTTCTCTCTCAGAACGGTATGCTGTCGTATTCCTCTTCCGGTACGGACGACTCCGCCTGCGCTGGCGTATCATTCTCCGCGGTGTTGTCCCTTTTACTACCGCACAGCTGCACCTGCCGCGCTATTACGTCAACCTTCTGCCGTTTCTGCCCGTCCTTTTCCCACTGAGACCAATACAGTTCGCCGGAGACGCAGACAAGCGTCCCTTTAAGTAAGTACTGGTTGAGACTTAAGACATTCTTAACAAAATGCTTCACGTTAAAATACATCGGGTAGTCCTCATAGGCTCCCTCTTTTGTTCTTTTGCTTCCGTTGACACAAATGTTGAAGTTTAGCACCTGGTCGCCGGACTGAAGAACGGTCATTTCCGCATCTCGGACCAGCCTTCCGGAAAGCGTAACATTGTTTATGTTTCTCATGGAAACCTCCTCGCACTAATTTTATATTGTTTTCACAAAAAAAAATATATTTTTTCATTTTTTTGTGAAACTGATTTTCAGAATTTATCGAACTTCACCGGGACAAGTCCCGCCAGACGATAAAAAACACCTGTGGAGTGCGCTTTTCCAAAAAAAGTCAACTACCCGCTCTGGCAAAAATCGAGCGTTACAGCCTCGATTTTTGCTGAATGGCGGGGTTTTGGGAAAAGGCCTGCAAACCTAAGGCGGCTATTCCTCGCCGGAGGCGTAGAGGTAGAAGCCGGAAAGCCTATCGAACTCCGTCTGCTTGCTGTCGAAATTATCAATGCCGTCAGCGTTGCATATCTTGACATAGGTCGCACCGTAATTGAAATTTACAGCGTAGTCCACCTCGAGGCCGAATACTTCCGTCATTGCGATTCTTACGCACTCGCGGAAAACGCTTTCCAGGTCGATTTTCGTTCCGTTCACCCTGAGGTTCTTCAAAGCCTCGCAGAATATTCCGCTATCCGTGAATCTGTCCAGGATCTGCAAGTCGCAATCGCCGCAGTTTAAAAGCTTTTTTGCCAGATAGTTGCCTAACATGCAAAACCTCCTTTCACTTCCACTTCTGCATAGCGGAGACCGGTAGCTCGGGCGATGGAATCCTCGAGCTTTGCCATCATTTCGTCAAATGCTGTTTTCCATTCTGAATCGGACGGAATCACCTCCAATTCCTCTTTCGTCAATTCTTCGAACGTCATAACCTTCCTCCTTTTTATGCTGTTATCATAGCACAAACATAACATTTTGTCAACTTCTTTTAAGCATTTATTACAAATTGTTTTCCATAGCCGGCTGCCGTGCCGGCTAAGCTCCGCCACCCCCATGTCCGGCGCCCCCTGCCCCCTCAAGATCGCACTCGTTTGCAGACACCCCCCAAGCCGCTACATGTCCATCCATTCCGACTGTGTTCCATCGGAGAATTTTACCCAGTATTGGGCTCGGGCATAATCTTCGGAATTCAATATCATTTTATCGTCACTCGCCGAATAGTATTTGTCCTCAATGTACTTGTACGGATCCCCGACATCTTCGGGTATGTCGATGTCGATTGTCCTGCAGAGGGTCTCCTCAATAGTAACTTTTACTTTCATGCATCTCTCCTTTGCTGTCTCCTATCTGTCGTTCATAAAGATCTTGTTTTTTTCCGTCCGTGAGATTCTAGTTCTTGGTGCGCATCCGTCAAGCCGTTTTCCTCGCAGCTTTAATTTTCAGTTTGTCGTCCAGCAGACTCTTGACGGTGAGGCGCGTCTTCACGGCGTCTCTTGTCATCTGCGCCAGCTCGTACTTTTCCCAAAGTTTCGGACAACTCTCCGCCAGTTCCGCCTTCTCCTTTTCGGTGAATCCTTTGAAGTTTGACAACAGTACGTCGTAGAGCATGGCGTTCTCCGTCTCTGTCAAGCTGTTTACGAACTCGTTCAGATCGAGTTCGTTCTTAACCGTCTCGCAGCGCCTGTAGACATAGTCGTTGGATTCCATCTCCATTAATCCATTTTCGCGCATTACCGTTTCGACGCTGGCGGCGGCGGTCTCGACATCTTTCTCTAGTTTTTCCTTTTCCGCCTGTAAAGCATAAAAGTTTGTTCTGTCGAGGAAGTCGAGCAATCTCTGCTCAGATTCGATATGGCCTATCAAGATCGCATTTTGTGCTATGCTCTTTTTATAGCATCCTCCGCTTATCTCCAGGTCGAACAGCTCCTGTATTTTTGATTCATTCACCAGGTTGTGTGTCATGTCCACGGTTTTGTGGCTTGTCTTGCTTTTGGTGTGCTGGGAGTGGACGATGTACGCGCCCTTAACCTCCAGCCCCATTGTGTATTTGATCATCAGCGAATACATGGACAGCTGCCATAGCTCGCTTTCCGGATGCCTGTCTCCGGTCTTCAGGTCGACTAGGTACGCCGTCTTGTCGTCCGTCGTAAACACAAAATCGGCTGTTCCGCCCAAAGGCAGCTCGCCGCTGCCGTTCCGGTAAAGTATGCACATCGATTTCTCGCTGTGGAACTTCAACCCGCTGGCGCAGCCTTCCGGCCTGATCCCATGAGAGTAAAGCAGGTTTTTTATGGCATTTACCGCATACACGGCCTCGAAGCTGCCGGAGCTAGAAAGCTCCTGGTCGTTACAGCCACCCTTAAAGTAACGGGAAACCGTTTCGTGTATTTCCGTTCCGCGCGCGGCCGCCCTTTCGGCATTGCTCGCCATGATCGGATTTGCCGAAAAATCCTTTGCAAGTCCATGCCGGGAAAGCAGCGACGTCACGGACTGGCAAAAAAACTGCCTGTCGTCAACGATATAAAAGTAGTCATGCTTTTTCTCGTCGGCGGTGCCGCCGTCAAAAATGAAATTACTTATTGCTGTGATTCTTCCCATTTTTTACCTCCACGTAAGTTTCCAAATTATGCTTTCGGACGGTTTGTTGAGTCTTTGCCAAGTCCTGCGGAGAGCCGGTTGACGCTGGGCCACGGCTTGAAGTACTCGCAGGCAGGCGTTTCCGTATAGACAAAGTCCGCTAGCATTTCCGTCCTAACAACAGTCATAGTCGCATAGCACTGACCGATTCCGTCCTGGAACTTCTCGCAGTGCCTGCAATTCTTGCATCTCTTTTCCGTGTCCGACGTCATAACCTTCCTCCTTTTTATGCTGTTATCATAGCACAAACATAACACTTTGTCAACGTTTTTTTAAGCATTTATTACAA
>CAMKPI010000012.1 GCA_946414625.1 uncultured Spirochaetaceae bacterium
GTTTTGTCCATGAGCCGTCTGTGCCGTAACGGTTGTTGGAGGTAATCCGAGATGAAACGGCTACTGTTCCCGCGCGGTTTATGTCGCAGAGCGTGGAATATGGTCTCGTGAGCTTTATGCCTTTCGTAACGGTGGCACTCCCGAAGAGCCCTGCGAGAGACTTTATCTCATTCTCTCCCCACGCGGAAAGCGAATAAACATCAGCGACGTTCCACCTGTCCTCGGAAGTGGTGGCGGAAATGCCGTCCGGATCTGTGAAAGACTCCTCGAACGTGGAAAGGAGCGGGTGTTTTATCTGCGCCCCGGACGAGAAGTTGAGGTTGTTCTCCACATAGCAGTTATCGAGCCGCGCGCTCCGGATGTCAGCGTCGTTGATGGTGATCTGCCCGTCACTGGATATGATAAAGCCCCGCCCTGTGACGCCCACGGGCTTTCCATCCGAGTCGAAGGACACGCTGCCACCGTATATCGCCCCGCCCACGTTGTAATAAATCGCCGAGATGTGCTCCGCGATTATGTAGCGGAACCAGTCGTAGCCCATCGCCTCGATGTGGTTGTAGTCGCCGTAAGCGGAGAAAACGGAGGAAAGATTGTCCAGGAGGATGTTTTCCAGCTCCGGCATGGAGCTGTTCGAGTACCAGTCCGCCCGGTGCCAGTAGGCGCCGTCCTCATCCGCCGAGTCATCGAAGATCCACACCTCGGAGACCTGGACGGCCTCTCCGTTCTCTCCCACTTCCTCGTATGCGAACACGTAGGAGTCGCCCTTGATGAAGTACGAGCCGTTCTCGGCAACGGTTGTAGGCGATATGCGCTCCGTCCGCTGTCCGAGCAGCGCGCGGCTTCCCGTCTCGTCCTTGCGCTCCACCTTTGCCACAGACTTATGCGAAACGCCGTCCGTGTCGGTCATGTCCATGACGAACACAAGCCGCTCTACATGCTCTCCTATGTTGTACGGAATCACCGCCGTGAGGGACGATTCAACGTAGCCGGAGTATATATCCCCGCCATCCTCGTTTTCGTAGCACCTTATGCGGTACGTGCCGCTATATGTGGCAATCTGCGGGGTGAGGGTGATGAATGTGACGCCGGAGGGGTTGCGGAGGTTCCGGACAAATGCGAATTTGTCGGCTTCAAGGACGAAACTCCGAATCCCCTCTCCTCCCAGGCGGAATACCTGCCAGTTTTCCACATCTTCTTCCGTGTCGGGCGGCGTGTACGTTCCGGTTCGGCACCAAAGCCACGAGTCATTCACCGGGGAGAGCGTCTCGCTCGTCCACTCTCCGCCCGGGGCTGTCGCCGTACCGTAGCAGAACTGGATCGCGGTGATGGTCGATGAGCCGTCCTTTACCTTCTCGATGTTGGTCGACTTCGCAATCTCCCCCACCACGCCGCGGACCGTCACATGGTCCAGCCCCGAAAGAGAGGCAACAAGGCTATAGGAGTACGAGTCCAGCTCCTCAACCCACTCGTTTCCGTCGCCGTCGGTGTGCGTCTCGGTGTCGCGGGTAAGCGTCACCTCGCTCTCCCCCACGAAAAGGCGCGGCGTCTCATAGGCGTTGTTCGGAGAAATGCGTATTGTCACGGGGGTTGCGTCCACGGGAGCACCCGTACTGTCGCACACAATCACGGTGCGGCTCATCGCCCACTCGAAGCCTGGTTTATCGAACAGCTCCACACCCTGCGGAGTGTAGGACTCGTCAGTGGAAAGCCCCGTTGCGTCCGCCACGTTCACGGCGGTGTATTTCATTCCGCCGAACGGGTCGAGCTTGTCCACCCTCTTTGTGATTTTCAGGAAGCCGTCCGAAGCGGGAAGCCCGTTGATAACCACAATCTCGCCGACGGATAGCGTCTGATCCGTATAGAACGAGTATGTACGCCTCTGCTGAAGCTTTGAAAGATACAGAGCCTTGATGTACCGCTCGGCGTGCGCCGTGTCGTGTATGTATGCGGGCGCCTCCTCGCCGGAGACGGTGTAATCCCCGGAGATTGCGGGAGACACGATATTCGATGACTTGGAGAGGTATGTCACATCTGCGTACAGGCGGACAGTGATGTGCATCGGGAACCATGCGCTGTTGTGTGCGGTGAAAAACGCCTTGCTTCCTATCACGCGCCAGCTCCGAAGCCGCGCCTGCCCTCCGATCCCGCTCGCCCCGCTCCACGACACGCTGTAATTCTCGTACTTCAGCTCCTCGATGTTCGAGTTCTGGGTGTAGTCCACGTCCATATTCGTGGTCACGGTCTTGCTTCCGCCCAACTGCTCATGCCAATACGCCACCTGCGCCCTGGAAGCCCTCAACACCTCGGTGCAGTTAATCTTCGGCAGCTCCACCTTGTTGTAGGGCTTATCCTCCACGGAAAGCCCGCTCTCCGCGTCCAAGACCGTTGTGGCAACTCCGGTGTCGGTGGCAAGCATGTCCACCACCTCCACGGCGGAACACCGTATTGTGAAACCCAGAGCGTTCTGGGCAAGGAATTTTGACAGCACGTCCTGAATCTTGTCTTTTGCCTCTGCGGAAAACGAAAGAACCGCGGAGTCATCCATGTATGAACAGGAAAGGCTGAACGGGTTCACCGCCCCATGCCCGAACTTCTGCGTCGTGGCGCGGGCGAACAAGAGGCTGAACAGGTGGTGCAGGAGGCTGTGCGCCGTGTCTCCGGGATTGCAGACCACCCAGCCGTCCTCCTCGAAATACTGCACCGCCCCGCGCTCGGCAACAAGCTCGGCAATCTCCGTCTCCGTCTTGCCCTCTTTTTCCGCGTCGGAGAGGTCGTCCTCGGTGAAGAACTTGACCGTCTTGAACAGACTGAAATAATCGTCGTACGCGAGATCTGCTTCCACCCAGTCAGCCTTGACAACCCTGCGCTTCACGCTCGCGAGAGATCCCTCGAACGTGAGATTCCCGTCCTTGTACACCTTGACATACTCGTAGCCGGTAAAGGCGTCCACCTGCGCCGCGCTGCCGCTTATCGAGACCTTGAACGTTCCGACAGTGAAAGACGAGCCGAACGACAGACCGGATGTAGTGCTGTAGTCTCCCTGCTCCACAATCTCTGTCAGCAGGACGCCGTTGGAGAAATAGCGGGTGTAGACAATCTTCTTCTGCCCGCTGTCATAACTGCCCAGGTCGATCCTTATGTTTACCATGATCCAAGCGCCCCCTCGCGCTGTGCGGTCTTGATTCCGTTGTAGACATATTCGGAAATGGCTTCCTCGCTGCCAAACACATTACCGCTGAAATTCACGCTTATGACCGGCGTGCTCTGCTGCTGGAGCTGTCCCGCGATGTTCGCCTGCTGGGCGCGGGTGAGGATAAGCTCTCCTGCATTGGCGAGTATCAGGTGGTTGTCACCGGTGATGCCGGATCCGCCAACGATTCCGCCGCGCTCGAAGCCGGTGAATTGCTGGGCGTTGATTGTCGCCACCTGCATCGCGGTGGTGGCGGTTATCATCGCGGAGATGGCAGCAGCGAGCCATGGGACACCGCCGTTAGCCGCCCACGCGCTCATCACCGCCTGTGCCCCGCTCATGAGAGCCTGCGCGACGTTGTTCTTCTTTTCCGCCTCGAACTGCCTTGCCTTAAGGTTGGAGATTTCCTCCTGACGCTTCTTTTCCTCCTCCTGTGTGATGTCTCCCGCCTCCATATGAGCGTCGAGCTCGGCTTCAAGGTTGTCAATGTCGTTCTGCAGGAACTGGTTCTGCATATCCGTAAATGCGGAGAACATGCCGGACAGGGCGGACGAGATCTGCTGGAAAGCCCTGCTGAACTCGTTGAACATCTCCTTCCCCGCTTCCTCCGCCACTTCTCCGGCAACATGGCCGAGTCTTTCAAGGTCAGCTTCTAGCGAATCTATTATCTCCCTGATCTTCGCCGCGTCCTCTTCGGTTATCTCGGGATCCAAAAGCCGCGTCCTCAGCTCGCCTATCTGGCTTTCAGTCTGTTCCCTTTGGAACGATGCGCTGCGTGAGCCGTACTTCGCTATGAGGTCTTTCGCGCTTATCTTCCCGGACAAGGCGTCCCTTGCTTCTTCCAGTCCCTTCCGGAGTCGCTCCGCCGTTTCGTCCGTCCTGTCGGCCAAGGCTTCGAGGGCTTTGTCTATCTTCTCGATCTCCGCCGTCGTTGCGTCCGCCTTGAACGTCTCTGACAGACTGCCAAACTCCGACACAACATCCGCTATTGCCTTGTTCGCAAGAGCCTCCAATCTCTCGTCGCAATCGGAGATGACGGCATCAAGGGCTTTGAACTGCTCAACAGGCTCTCCGAAGATGTCATAAGCCATTCCCAGCTCGACCATCTCGCCTTTGAGCCTCGCCGCTTCCTCGCGGACGGCTCTTATCGCTTCTTCCTCCGATTTGATTCCGTGCTCGTCAATGAAGGACGCAACCCGGCTCTCGGAATCCTTGCGGGCTGAGGCTATCTCCTCCTCCAGGCGCAATTCCTCCTGCAAAGCCTCCTCTTCCGCATCCCAGTTGGAGTTCGCTCGGATTGAAGCGATGTTCGCCTCCGCCTGCGCTTCCCTCTCTTTCTGGCTGATTACCCGGTCAAGATCCTTTATTATTTCATCGTAGTACTCTGTAATCTGTTTTATGAGGTACTTGTTTCCTTCCGCTGAAGCCATCTCGGCGGACATCCTGCGCGTGTACTCAGCCCTCATGTCCTTCAGCTGTTCCACAGACAAATCAGCCCCGTTGCGGGAAACTTCAAAAGATTCGCTGTTTTTCTTTGTTTCCCGCCTGCGGTTTGCGAAGTCATCAATCTGCCCCAGTTTCTTCAGCACTGCATCAAGGAACGGGCTTACCGTGTCGAGTATGCCCTCGCCGAGCTTTTCCTTGATGTCGCCCCAAGTGTTGGAGATCTGTTTCAGCTTGCCGGTGTCCGTGCCGGCAATGGCTTCCGCCATGCCTTTGTAGCTGCTCTCCACTTTGGAGAGAATGAGGAGCTGGGCTTTCTGAATGTCGCCGGCTTCCGTAAGAGTCTTTATCTGTTCTTTTTCGGCATCGGTGAACATTATGTGCGCCTGCCGCAGCCGCCTGAGTCCGTTTTCCGGGTCTTGCAGAGCCATCGCCATCGTTTGCGCCGCGCTGTTTATGTCCGTCCCCATAGCCGCCGCAAGGTCGGCGGAAGCCTGTAGCGCTCGTTCAAAGCCCTCTTTGTTGAGCGTACCCAGGGCAAGGAGCGATTTCTCGGCTCCCATCACGATTTCGTCCCCGAATGTGCTTTTCGTCTGCAGGGCGGAAGCCATCTCTTTCAGCTCCGCCGCGGTGAGTCCCACGGACTCCCCCATAGAACGGTTCACCGCTTCAAGGCGAATTTCCGCCTGTTCCTGCACGGCGTAGACGTCTATGAGTTCCTTGCAGGTGTTCACCACCGACTTCAAGGCGGTAATCGCCATTTTGCCGTAAGTGGAAAAGGCGGTAAGCCTCGCAATCTTATTTGTTGATTTCGTAAGCTCTTGTGTCGCCTCAGAGTTTTGCTTGGTCTGTGTCTCAGCGTTCCGGAGGACATCGGTCATTTCCTGCAACGCTTTCACTTCTTGCCGTATGGTTTCAAGAAGCTGATTGAACATGGCTATTAGCTCATCCGTAGCCGAGACTTGGTCGTTCATTGAGGAAACAGCACCTATCCCACTGTCGCTCAAATCCGCTCCGCTGCTCGCGGCGTCTCCCAAAGAGGCGGAATAATCTTCCATGCCGGATGCGGCATTCAACGCTGTCGCCCCTGCGCTGTCCATAGCCGCAACAACATCATCAGCACTCTCCGCAAGGGAAGCCGAAGCCTGTGCGGTGCCTTCAAGGCTTTCCGCTGCGGTTTCCGCCCCTCCGGACAGGTCTGTCATGGCATCCGAAGCCGAATGCAACCCGTCCGCAGCTTCACTCGCCCCGTCTACAGTCTCTTGAAGGGCTCCCGCCGCATTCTCCATCCCTGAGCCGGACTTTTCGGCATTTTCGCCCAGTGCGTCTACAGCCTGCCCTGCCTTTTCCGCTTTTTCCCCGAGGTCGGCAGCGGCTCTTTCCATGGCCTCCGCTCCCTTTTCGACAATCTGAAATCCTTTTTCAAAATCTTTAGTGTCCGCTTCAACCGTGAATGTTATGCTTCCGTCATTCAATGCCATTTGCTCCCCCCTTAAAACGACTTGTTCAGCTGAGCCTGGAAGTCCGCGCGCTTCTCCTCCGGCGTTCTTGTATCAATTATCGCCACCGCCCGCTTTGCCCGCCTTATAGCCTCGATCCGCTCCGGGCTGTCATGCTTTTTGTCAATTTTCATTGTCCGGATGTCCTTGATTCGGGAAAACATCGTCTCACCCGACAAATTTTCAAACAATGCCAGGAACTCCCACCAATGCATTCTTTGGACTTCCAGCATGGACAAGCCGTAATTCTGCCGGAACGCCGCGATGATAGAGCCGCTGTCCTGAACAAAATCGAAAACGGGCTTGCTGTCCGCCAGATTATCCGCAGTCTTTCGCTCCGCTTTCGGCGCGCCAGCAAGGAAACGCCCCATCTGCCCATCAAGCTCGGCAGGCGTGCACCCGGTCTTTGACAGAACCTCGCCGTACCCCATGCCGAAAAGAGACCGCGAACAGAACTCCGCCCGTGCGTTGTCCGACACGTCACGCCTCCTCAAAAAGAAAAGGCACGAAAGCGCGGTTTTCACCCTTGTGTCTACCGCCATTTCATGCCCTTTAAAGTCCGCCGTCCCCGGCAAGTCCTCGCAAAGAAAACAAAAAGCCTTGCTCATTCCCTGTCCTTGATCAGAGTCACGACCTCCCCGTACCTGTGGATTTCCTCGGCAAACGAGTCTTTCAAAGTCATGAGCATGCTCTTTTGATTTGCTTTTTCAAAAGCCATCCATGCCCATGGATCTGTTACGACATCATCGCCCAGCGCTTCCTTGAATTCCGAGCTGTAGTCTGCCATAAGGGAGGTATAAGCCTTGCAGAAATCGGCAACGATCTCATTCTCCTCTTCCCTGGCGGAATACTTCCTCTTCAGAATTTTGGAGACTTCATTCGGTTTCCGCACGCAGAAATACTCTTTGAACCTATCATCCACACCGTCAAAAAAGAGTTCCACAACCTTCCCCTTGATTGAAACAGGTATGATGTATTTTGCGTTCAGTTCCTTTATTTTCATAAACCGCTCCCCCGCCCCTGATTTTACAATCAAAACGAGCAGGGGAGCAACGTTAAAACAAAAACACCTCAGACCGTGGCGGTGAAGGTTGCAATATCGCCGTCGGCAATGGTGGCTGTGCCCTCTACCGGGTCGCCTTGAGCGTAGAATGTGCCGTCGATTGTCACGTCAGCGCCGCCCTCGACAGTGCCGTCGTTGGAGATGTCCACCATCACGTTGTACCGCTTCGCCTTGTATGGGCTTGCCGCGCCGTCGTACATAAACACCACAAGCATCTGCGTCTCCACGTCCCCACCGGTCTTTTCCGCGAGACCGACGAGGAAATCGTTCACCGCATCCCCGGGGTAGAGGTCTCCGCTGAACGCCCACTGCGCCTGCGTGCCGTTCCGCTTGGTGGTGCTGTTCTTGTGGTTGATGTAATGCTTCGTGCTGGTCTGGCCGTTCAAACTCGGCGTCCAGTTCGTGATGCCTTCGCCCAGACGGTTGAAAACAGGCGTCTGAGCGGACGGCGCGGTGTTGATGTAGATAGCCTTCTTCTCGTTGGTAACTGATGCCATGTGTCACTCCTTGTAAATCAGCGTCAGGGAAAGTCCCATGATGAAAACCTCCCCGTCGGTTATCGTTCGTATCGAGGGAGCTGTTGTTGCAACCCTCAATGTCTGTCTTGTTTCTGAAAACCGAAGATCCTGTGTTTCCGTGAGGAACATTCCGAACTCGGCAAGCCTCTCCCTGGCTTCCAGCTGCCTCTCCAAAACGTCCTGGTACAGGAGCTCCGCCTCCAGACGGTAGATCTTCGAACCGTTGACGTACTCCTTTTCCACCACGGGGCTCGATGTCTGCACAAGCGCAAGACATGGCGTCTCCGTGCCCAGCACGTCCAGGCAAAGCCTCGGCCAACCTTTCTCCTTGAAAAGAAAATCGAAAAATTCGGCCAGCTCGAATATGGCGGGTTTCGCGCTCACGACAAGGCCTCCCTCATCCTACTTTTGAACAAAGCCTCCAGCCGATCGCGCTTCGCGCCCCACGCCACCTCGACCCACCGCGCGGATGCAAGCGGGTGCACGTCTCGCGTCACGCGGCTGCGCTCGTTGTAGTATGCGTAGCGGGCATATGGCGTATCATACTTGATAAGTCCTTTGGCAAAGTCCGACCTGTCCGCGCTCCTCGCTGTTGCGCCCGTCTGCCAACGCACGTAAGGCTCCGCTTCCTTCTTCAGACACATCGCTGTCGTCATCACGGCAAGTCTCTTCGCCTTTGCCGCCTTTTCAAGCAAGGCGGAGGCAAAGAGCCTTTTCTTCACATCAATCCTTATCATGCAAGCATTGCCTCCCAGTGGCTCAGAGCTCCCTTGAACGTATGTTTTGAAACGCTCTGCACAACAAGGCGTTCCGCCGGTGGCTCACTGAAGTTCGAAGACTCGCTCACCATGTCGCCTGCCTGGAGAGGTGGCGCCATGAAGGGGGTTTCGACGCTCCACCCTTCGTTGAAGAACAACACCGCCGCCTGACGGCGCGTCTCGCCCGAAGAACTCACTGTGAAGCCTGTCGAGGGGCAGGAGAGCTTCACGTTCGAGAGAACAGCCTTTTCGTATGCTACCTTTCCTGTGGGGGAGGAAGGCTTAACGGGGCGAAAAATGTCAAAGGTTTCGACCAATGCGTCTCTCACCATACCCTCACCCCCGCCACAGTCTTGCAAAAGCCGCCAGACCTGAGGACAGCCAATGCGAGCGGCGACACCTCCAGCCCGTCCCAGGTATACCCCCTGGACGACGAGGCCGCCGAGCCGTACGACACGGACTCCGACTCCCCGCCCACAGCCCAGGAGCGGCTCTGAACCGAGCCCTCGCTTCCCGCAGACCATGAGGACGGACCACCTTTCTGCGAGATGTACTCCAACTGCCAGGCGACCGCCCGCTTGCAGTCTTCGCTCTCCGCGTCCCACGCATCCCCGCAGAGGGATGACAAGAGTGTCACCACCCGGGGCTCCATCTTGCCGAAGGCCTCCTCTCCCATGTCCAGGACGCTGAAAGCCCGGTATTCCTCATATGTCAACATGGCCCCACCCTCCGTTGTGGAAAATCGGCGCTTACGCCGCTATCTCGGTCGCCGAATGGACGTAGATTCCGTCTTCCTTGTTCGGCATGACAAACAGGTCGTGGTATAGCCTGTAGTCAACCTTGTACGCGTCCGCGTCCTGGTTCACCGACGGCTCGAAGATACGGAGCGTCTGGTGTTTGACCACGGGAATCACAGAATCCCTGTACACTACCATGAAGTTCAGTGCCGAGCCGGCGTTGGTGTAGCCGTTGCTCCCGACCGTGATCCCGCTGTAGAACCTCGATATCGGAACAGAGACAACCTCCATGCCGTCGTAGCGCAGGACCTCGCGTTTGATGCTCGTCTCATCGTTCTGAACGAAGCGGGAGATCTGCGCCTTCAGGAGGTTCAGTACCGCGGGGGTGACGAACAGGAAACGCCCCTCTCGCGGAACCTCGCTGTTGTCCAACACGACGCCTGCCTCGTTTATTGCCTTCTCCACGTTCGCGCTGGTGGTAAGAGCGGCGTACGCCCTGTTCGCAGGTTTGGATCCGAGGGCGATCTTACTGAAGCGGTACGCGTCCACTTCCGGCACCACCCGCATCATCTGGAAGTCTCCGAGGAGCTGCGCCATCGGCAGCCCCAGACTCTCCAGATTGTCCACCCAGTCGATTGTGAACTGCCTGCCCCTGTCCTGTGTGAGCGAAACAGTTTTGAACTCCAGCGACACCGCTCCCGAAGGATAGCCTGTGGATCTGTCGTAGTCCCCAAGACCATCGGTGGAAATCACAGGAATCTTCACTTCATTCGCCGCCGCGCCCTCCAAAATCGCCCTCATCCGCCCACCGTTAAGGGCTTCCGTAAGGCTCTGCTCCCCAAACGCCTCCGAAAGGAGGCTGGTGTACTGTTTTGCCATCTCGATGTTGTTTGCCATCGTCTCTCTCCTCACTACGGGCGGGCTTACCGCCTCTCCCGCTCTTGTCAATGCCCGAAGATGGCCGCTTTTATCGCCGCCATGCTATCTCCGGGCGCGGGCTTCTCAGGGAATCCGCCCCCTCCAAAACTCGGCTTGGCTTCTTCCTGCTCACTTTCAGGCTTTGCGAAAAGGTACGCAGTGTCCTTGCCCGATTTCAGCGCGTCCAACTGCTCCTTCAGCCCGATATACGCGCCCGACCCATCTACGGCGATCTTGTCGAGGTCGACGAGCGCCCTGACAGCCTTTGCCGTCTTCGCCCCCGCCTTCTGGATCTCGCCATCTATGTACGCGTCCCTGCGGAAACGTGCAAACTCGGCGTCCTTCTTCTCCAGCTCCGCCTTGTGGCTCTGTTTCAGCGTGTCGAGGGTCTTGTTCATCTCCTCAACGGAAACCTTGTTCCTGCCCGCTTCCTCAACGGCTTTCTGGAACTCCGCGTTCTGCTTCTCCAGCGTCTTGTACTTCTCAGACAACTCGTTGTAGACGCTCGCAGGCTTCCACGAGCGGGGCAGGATCTTGTTCAGAGCCG
Organism: uncultured Spirochaetaceae bacterium; assembly: GCA_946414625.1. GTDB lineage: Bacteria > Spirochaetota > Spirochaetia > Sphaerochaetales > Sphaerochaetaceae > CAMKAB01. The sequence continues at coordinate 10,674 of CAMKPI010000012.1, forward strand.
CCTCGAACGCATCGTCCGCCATCTCGTTCTTGCGCACCTTATCAAAAAGCTCTTTCAAACCTTCCATCTTAACTCCCTGCCTTTTTTATTGAGGGCGGCACCCTCATGGGAATCGCGGAACTGATACCGGTTCCGCACCGGTCTGACACAGGTTAGCAGGTTTCAAAGGGAAAAACTTAAAATGAGGTGAAAGAGGATTTTTCGGGCTTGGAAACCGTATTTTTCCCGTTTTTTATCAGGATTGCATGGGGTTTCGGTTTGCGCCCGCTAGCAAATGTGTTATAATTCTTCTATGAGTAGCAATTTCTCAAGAATCCGCGTCCTTGTCATGGAAGTCGGAGGATCTTCGATGGCGTTCGACAGCGTCTCCGCCGTGATAAGCCATTTCTCGCTCACAGCCGATACCCGCCTGACGTGGTCCGTCATCTCCAAGAGAATCGAGGACGGCTCATCGCTTCGGATCGACGAGCCGGTCTACGCCCCGGACGGCTCAGTTGTCCGATACATCCCACACGAGTACTACTTTGACGAGTTAGTAGAATAAATGCTAAAAAAGGCTGAACGCCGGAATCAATGCTATTTTTCGTACATTTTCGTACGCGTTTCATTTCACGCCCCCGCATGGAGGGCGGAACCAACGATGTTTTTCGTACATTTTTCGTACATTTTCGTACGCATTTCATTTCACGCCCCCGCATGGAGGGCGGAACCAACGATGTTTTTTCATACGTTTTCGTACAAATTCAAGCAAAAAACCAAAGCACCTGCCAGAGCCTAACTAACGTCGGCAGGGTGGGATGTCAAGAATAGAAAAACCACGCTTTTCAGCGTGGCTCATCTTCGAGATAAACAAATAATTGTGGGATGTGCGTGATGCCGTAATCTTCGAGAGTTTTGGGCTCATCATAGGCAATCACGTTTTTTAACTTATAAGCGACAGCAACTGGTCGCCCTTTATAGTATGTCCTGAAAAAACTACGTGATATTCCTGCGGCATGCTTTGTGAGTTCCCATACAGTTGACGGAGCCCCGGATATTACTTCTTCAATCTCTGCTTCACCGGTGACTTTGCTTTCCGGTGCGGTGGAATAGAAGATGATTTTGGTTATATCCTCGCGGCATCGTCTGGTTCGGAACTCAAATTCCTTTATGCCGTCTATAATACGCTGTGCATATTCAGGCTTAATCGATAATAACATTGCTGGCATCAATATTGCCCTCCTTCAGTAACTAGATTTGCGACAATCTGCGTACATTTTGTACAAATTTGCAGAAAAACAAAGAAGAAAGGAGAAGCCCCGCAGGAGCGGGGCTGGAACCATTCAATACCAAGCGATGAGACCTTCGTCTTCTAGAGTGTTATTATTATAGCGACGAACCATCGCATCAAGAAAATCATAAAGAGGCACGTCTATCAACTTCGGTCTTTTTATCACTTCGTACTTGCGAGCGACAAAATCGACCCTTATGAGTCCTTTATCATTTTCCTTAGACCAAAAATCATAATAACGCATATTTTTTTCATTTTTTAGAAAACGGTAGCGTATCATTCAAAGAAATCTCCCCTGCATCCAAAGCATTCGCGGTTTGCGCATAATTGTATTTCGTTTGTGCCATTTCATGAGCAGAATCGAAATCCATGCCTTGCCTCATCAACTTTGATTCCATAAGCTCGTGGTGAAGCATTGTCACATCATGCTCCTTAACATCAACACCGCTTAGCAATCGCCTAAAACTCTGTACCATTTGAAATGATTCGTCAAAATAATCATATCCTTTGGTCAAATCATGTTTTTCAAAAAATACATGGTTAAGTATAGTTTCCACATCTTCTCTTGTAAATCCTGAATGTTCGGCTATTTTCCGAATATTGTTTCCCTTATTGCTATTACGAATGAATTCATAGAATTTCTTTGAATCTTTCCCTCGTTTAGATTCACCAGGATCATTAAGATCCGACAGCGCCCCGCTGACCGCTCCGCTTTGCGACCCTTGCGCTCCGCCTGATGCCTCCGCCGCCTTGATGCGGTGATACCCGCCCACCTGCGTGAGGGATTCTATCGGCGTGCGGTTCGTGTCCTTCAGAAACTTCTCGTAGCGGGTGGAGACGGCGTTCAGCCGCCCCTGCACCTCGCGAGCCTCCTATCTTCCACATAGGATAATTAACATTTCAACTGAATTTAGTCGTTGTTTTTTCTTTTTCTCCCTGTTGCCATTGCTTTGTATTAAAGACCGGGCGAAAACTAGGGTTCTAATCTAAACATCTTATGGTGTCCCTAAAGTAGCCCATTTTTATATTTTGAAGAAAAACAAAGAAGAAAGAAAAAGCCCCGCAGGGGCTGGGCGACGCTTATCGGGTTAATATGGCTTGCCGAAATTCTTAAAGGCCGCAATCGTGGGATCCCACTTGTTGAACAGCTCTATCTGCTCAGGAGTAAGCTTGTCGGGGTAATCCTCCCAAAAATTGAATATGGTTTTTTTATCAAAAGAAAAAAGTATGGGACCAAATCTTTCGTTAATAAAACTCGTCTCCCAAATTTTGATTCGCTTATCACGTTGATAAAAACCTTCCAATTCGTCTGGACTATTATCCCTATCGAACACTTCCACCCTCTCCTTTGACCTGCCTGTCAGTAGCCGTATTTATGTAGCCGAGCAGCTTCCTAAAATCATTATTGTCTTTCAAATTTTCTATGTCAATCAGAAAATTACTGCATATATATTTGTAGCCACATGTAGTGTGTGATTTTTTACATTTGAAACGTTCTGAAAGAACCTTATCCGACAAACGATGATAACCGTTCCGCTCGGGTTTGTCCTGCATCTCCAAATACTCGAAAACCCCGCCGTTATTTCGGACTATCGCGGCGTGCCGCCCTGTAGCAAGATAATATTCCTTCCCATCCTGCATCATTTTAACAAGCTGATGAACTGCGGAAAAGTCATTATAAGCTTTCACTACCTGACCGTTCACGTCAGCCGCCGTAGCAATGCGCTCAATATTAATGTTTGTGGATAAGCATTCGCAGCTTTTGCCACCTCTGTAGTCTATGACATCAAGACCGTTGTGCCTGCCGGCATAAGCGAGGGCAAGAGAAGAACAAGAGCCTTTTGTTCCATCCAAACCGCCCAATACGGCAACCGATTCCTCAGAGGTCTCCGCTTTCTTCAATTCTTCCACGGGTCTATATTCAACAGAATTGGACTTCATAAATATCTCTACCTGCTCCATACCTGCGTCTTTGATTTTGTACCCCGCGTCAAGGACGCCCAGCTTTGTCGAGGCCAGTGCTTGCGATGCGGGAACATCTTTGTAGATCCGGTGATACCCGCCCACCTGCGTGAGGGATTCTATCGGCGTGCGGTTCGTGTCCTTCAGAAACTTCTCGTACCGGGCAGAGACGGCGTTCAGCCGCCCTTGCGCCTCGCGAGCCTCCTTGTCGAAACCGCCAGCCCTGTATGCAATCTGCTCCCGCTTCAGGGCTCTGATCCTCCGCTCGTAGGCGCGCTGTGTCTGCTGCTCCTTGTAATGCCGCTCGTTTTCCGTCTCGGTGGGGAACTTCTCATGGCTGGACCCGCCCACCTCCTCGAAGTATGGGCTGAAAGAATGCCGACAGTTGATACCGCAAAGCCCGTCAACCTCACCGTAGCCGGTGGATTTGTAGAAATCGGGGTACTTGTCGCTCTTTCCGGAAAGGCTGAACACCCTGCCCTGCCACTCGTCATGATTGCTCCATGGATTCGGCGGATTCTTCACGTGCCGAGCCCCCAGGTGCCAGGAAGTCTCGACCAAATCAACGCCCAGTTCCCCGCAGCTCTCCATCGTGAGATCTCCCGCCGTCTTATTCAGCGTGGTCACAACATCGCGCCGCACCGCACTGTCCAAGGAATACCGGATCACTCTGCCGTCCGGGCGGCTGTACGTCGTATAAAGAGAGCCCTGCCTCTCGACAATGCCGATTCCGCTCCTGCCTATCTCGCCGACGGCTTCCTTCACCGCATCGGAGAGCGTTGCCGTCCCTGTGTGGACACGCAGAAACGCCTTGTTCACAGCCTCCCTGTACGCGCGCTCCGAAGCCTCCACAGCACGGGTGCCTGTGAGGTTCAGCCTGTCCTTACACGTCCTCACTGCATTGTCCACGTACCTTTTGAACGTGTCGCTTCCTCTCATGCGCTCCGCCTGTTCCGCATCAGAAGAAGTCTTTTCCAACCCTTTTTTAATGGCCTCGATGTCCGCGTCTGCAGAGAGGGACAGCGCCTCTTCGACAAGAGTCTCCAGATCTTTCTCCGCAATGCGGTATTGCCTCAACACACCAGAGAAGAGATCCCGTCGGAGCGCGCCGACCTCGGAGAGCTTCATAAACTGCCAGGCGTTCTCGCTGGACGGAGCCTTCCCCTTTGTAAGCCTCCGCACGACCGATGAGACAAGTTCGGTTTCCAAATTCCGGAAAATGCGTGTGATGAGGTCAGCGACCTCGTTTATCTCGGAAGGGGTGAGCATGGAAATCAGCCCTCTGAAGCCGCACCGCCAAAGAAGCCTGTCGATACCGGTGCCAAAGCGGCACTCTCCTCCCTCATGCGTTCCAGCTCCTCTCTCGCCTCATCCTCAGTAAGGTTGCGATACTCCATGAGGTATGACATCCTCGACCTGAGCCCGCCCTGAACCTCAGCCTGAGCGGCCGCCTTCTCCGTCTCCTCGTCCGTCATGATGCTGTCGCCGTAAGAGACGGAGATTTCGCTCTCGGTGAAAACGGGAAGGGAATACAGAGCCTGCATCTCCTTCATGGCACCGAACAAGGCTTCAAGCGCGGGTGTGACGCAGAAATTCTGGATGTCGCAAATTGTCTGATACGTCTTGTGCTGCTTCGCCACAACTTCCCCGCTGTTCTCGTCGTACACATAGAACCCACTGTCCAAGTGTGCCGCCCCGCAAAGAAGGGAGATCTGAGTCTTCAACGCCGCCGTTATGTCCGCCTGTCGTATGGCGGGGCTGTAGACATCCATGTACCTGCCGGCCGCGCCCTCCGCGTCCATCACCTTGTAAAGCCGCTTCTCCTTGTCGTCGAGCCTGGGCACCAGGTCTCCGTTCGCCTTGCGTACAACCTCGATCATGGACGCGTCCACAAATACCTTGTTCTGCGCACTCTGAAGTTCCCAGCAAAGCGCGTCGTACGTTCTGTCGATGTTCTCCAAGAGCGGCAGCGCGTCCTTGAACACTGACACTCCCGCGCTGCTTCCAATGTCTTTGTTGTTACTGAATGGAGTCTTCATGTAGACGAAAAGCGGAGCGTCCAGGTTCCGCGCCTCTGCCTCGGGGGTGATGTCTGCCCACTTGGCGTATGAAGACAGCGGAATCTCCCTAGCGCTGGAGAGGTCGTCGGGACTGTGAGACCTGAAGGCCTTGACGGAAATCTTGCAGGAGCCCCTTTCCCCGGGGCGCCCGAAGCTCCATTTATGGCCTTCCAGCTTTGTGTAATACACGGTGGTACCGCCCTCGAACACAGCGTCCCTGTCGATGAAAATTCCGCTCATAGGGCGCGATCCGATCCAATCAGCGGGAATAAAGCGATCTGCGGCATACCAGGACAAGGAAATCCTACCCCGCGCCTTGTCGAAATACGGGCGTATTGCCACCGCCCCGCCCGCAAGGGCGCATTCCAACTGCCGACGGATCTCCCGAGAGACCTCGTCGCACCAAAAAGCATCGAAAGCCGCGTCCCCGGTCTCTCCGACGGCTATCTCCGCCACGCATTTCGCTGACAGGTCGCTGCAAAGCGTCGCGGCAAAATCCAGCCTGTTCAGCACCTGCTCCCGTCCAGTTCCGACCCACGGGGCACGCCCGCCGTAGACATCAAGCCACAATGCGGCAAGCGAACGCATGTCCTCCGCCTCCGACAAACGAATGTCGAACATCCGCTCAAGAGCGTTCCTGTCGATCCTCTGCATAAACAAACCCTTTATCTTTTGGAAAATACCCATTCAGCCGCCACCCCCGTGGTCACCCCGTATAAAAACTCACGAAAGCATGAAACGCGCCGTGACGCCGTAAGCCGCCGTTCTCGGCTTTACTATCGTGTAGAAGAAGTACCTCATGCTGTCGCAAAAATGGTCGTTGGCTTTTATCACCGCGTCCCTGCCGGTCATTGCACTGCGCTCCGTATCCCACGAGTAGGAATAGAGTTCTTTCAGGGCGCCCTTGCAGCCGCTGGATATGCGGATCTTGTCCTGCGAAAAAAGAGCGTTAGTGAACGCTATGCCGGCTACGACATCGTTATCCGCCTTGACGACCCGTAGGCGCCTGTTCCGCACGATGTGAACGATGAACGACGTGGCGGACGGATCCACAACCACGGCGCGAAGGCCTTTAAGCCCGTCCGCAAACGCCGCGAGGTCGGCGTACAGTTCCGCGTCGGTCTTGGGTCGAGCCGTCTCACGCCCGCTGTAGAAATACTCCTTCAGGCAATGCCAGCGTCTTGTCGCCACATGCCAGCCCCAGAGGCTGAAAACGGTTGGGTTCTCGATGCCATAGTCGATTCCGATGTACTTCTCCGCGTAGTCCCTGTTCATCTCGTCGAGCGTCGGAGGTGCTGTCACGTGTTTTTCCGCGTCAAACGCGGAGAACACCAACCCGTCCGCAATCACCCACTCGCCGAGGATGAAACGCTTGTAGAAAACGCCCGTGTATTCCTTCTTGATGCTGTCGATGTAGTCCTTGGGGAGGAAGGTGTTGTCGTCCAGGCGGAAGCTCCACACCGCCGCGTCCAGCTCGTCCGCCCTGTCGATGTAGCCGGTCTTCAGCCAGTGGAGCGGGCCCTCGGGGTTGGTCGTGGCGAAGAGGAACGCCCCGGGGCGCGAAAGGCGGGAGAGGAGCATCGTGAAGAAGCTCTCCGGCATGAGGGTCGCCTCATCAAGATACGCACCGTCCAGCGTTATGCCCCGGATCTTGTCCTCCGCCCTGGCGTTGTCAGCACCCTCAAGATACACGAGCCTGCCAAAAAGGCGAGCGGTCTTGGTGGACATGCTGAAAGTGAATTCGCCGCCGAAGATCTGCGACAGCACGGCAAGGCAGTTGCGTTTCAGCGTGGTCTGCGTCTTGCCCGCCATGAGGAACACATAATCCGCGGGGCTTGCCGCAATGCGCAGCGCCCACGCCACGAGCGAGACGAACGTTTTGCCGGAACGCACCGAGCCCTGCAGTATGTTTATCCGCTTTATGCGGGTGAGGATGAAATCGCGCTGCAAGGGGGTGAGGTCAAACATCTCAGCCCGCCTCTGCGCCTTGCGCCTGTCCCCGATCCGGATCCGCCACCGCCGGGGTTGCAAGGACTCCCGTGTCCGCAAGCCATTTCCGCAACTCCGGCACGAGCCCGTCGTTCCCGGAAGCCTCGTCCTTCGGGTTATCGGAGTACTTGCACCAGTTCTTCAATAGGAATATCAGCACAGACGGGGTCTTTTCCGCCTGCTCCAGCGCGGTACGCACGAGAAGGCGCTCTCCCTCCAGCCTTTTTTGGTCTAAAACTGCGGAAAAGGGGACTTTATAGGTGCGCTTGCACCATCGGGAAAGGGTCTTCGGATCTATGCCGAACTTGCGGGCGATGGCTGCCTGTGAAAAGTGCAGACGGCACATCTCCTCGAACTGCTCCTTGTCCAGCTCAATGGGTCTCCTACCTGTCTTTTTCGGCTGTTCCTCGTCCGCCTTGCGTTTCGTCATGCGTCCATTCTAGCCGTTTCAGCGCATCTGGTGGCGGAATGACAGAAAAGAGCCTGTCCACGAGTTCGGCGAGTACACAGAGACAAAA
>CAMKPI010000013.1 GCA_946414625.1 uncultured Spirochaetaceae bacterium
GATGCGGCGGGAAACCCGTCGGCGAGTGCCGAAAACGGCGTGGTGGACGACGCGGGAAATCCGTCCGTCAGTGCCGAAAACGGCGGGCAGGATGCGGCGGGAAGCCCGTCCGCCAGTGCCGGACGTGGCGTGCCTGACATGGCCGAGGATAATGCTATGTCGGCTGAAAGCTTTTCTGAGTCCGGCGGAGAGGCACTCGGCTCCGGTGCCGCCGTCAGGAGGTACGACCATGTGTTTGCAGAGAATACCGGCGAGGCATGGTCCGCTGCCCTTGCGTACATCCGAGAGAAGCGCAATGTCATCCTCTGCAAGACGGCGCGCGACCTCTTCAACGCTGTACGTACATATAAGATTGACAGCGATTTTGCCCTGATTGTCGATTACAAACTGCGGGAGGCAGTGCCGCGCGGCAAGCTCGCCGGATACGTTGTGCCTGATTTTGCCGAGGCTTTTCTTCGAACTGAGCCTGGATGGGGCGGAACGGAGGAGCCTCAGAGCTCCGGAGGCGGAGTCCCTGAGAGTGAAATCACTTATCTTCTTTTTGTATATGATTCTGTGATTGATGCCGCGGACCCCGGGAAAGCGGCTCCGGACGGGTCTTTCGACATGCCGTGACAGTCGGAGTGACGGAAAACGGGCGTGCCGGAAGTGCCGGCGTGGCGGAAAGCCCGTGCAATAGAAATCCGGTGTGACAGAAGCTGGAGTTCCGAGTCGGTCAGAGTGACTGGAATGCCGGAATACCGGGGAGGATTGCGTGGCGGAAAGCGGAAGTGCCGGCGAGACAGAAATCCGGAGTGACGGGAATCGGACATGTTTTGATTGCGGAGGCGCTGTGAATCGGAAGGATTTGGACGAATCATACTTCGACAGGATTTTTGAAGAATTCAATTCCTCCCTGCAAAACCTCGGAAAACCCTTGCCTGCGGTCTCTTATGTCGCGTTGACAAAGAGCGATCCGTACTGCGTTTTGGTTTCTACGATTCTTTCTCTTCGCACAAAGGATGATGTGACGCTGAAAGCCTCGAAAAGACTTTTAGAGCGCGCGGATAATGTCCGGGACATGCTGGGCCTCTCTTCTGAGGAGATTGAGGCTCTGATTTACCCCGTAGGGTTCTACAAGAACAAGGCACGGACGATTCTCTCGCTGTCGCGCGAGATTTTGGAAAAATGGGACGGCAAGGTTCCGTCATCGGCAGAGGACTTGATGAGTCTTCCCGGGGTGGGGCTGAAAACGGCGAATCTTACTTTGAATCTTGGTTTTGGAATCAACGCTATCTGCGTGGACTGCCATGTGCATCAGATATCGAACAGAATGGGCTGGGTTCGCACGAAAACGCCGGAGGAGACGGAGGCTGCGCTCAGGAAGATCATGCCGGAGAAATACTGGATTCCACTGAACGAGTTGCTTGTTTCCTACGGGCAGGAGATCTGCACCAGCGTGAGTCCCAAGTGTTCGATGTGCCCGGAGAACGACCAGTGCGCAAAAGTGGGAGTCACGAGGACAAGGTGAGGCTCCGTTGACGCGTTGTCGCCCGGTGGATTTGGCGGGGCAATGCAGGTGGATGCGCAAAGGACGCAAAAGAGACAGCGACAAGGTGAGGCTCGGTTGACGCCTAGCGCGTGCCGGATCTGTTAGCATCGCAAAAGGGACGGACACGGCGTGAGGCGAGACCCGGTTGAATCCGTGAGTCGAACTTCACTCGAGCATGAGGTCTATGTCCAGGGCAATCTGCGGCCTGTAGCCTGGGAACGCAGCGGCGATCTCTTCCGCTACCTCTCTTTGCACCAGCCGCCTGTCCGGAGCGTCGAAGCTCACAACAGTATCCATGCGTACCGTTCTGTTTTCTTTGGACAGGTAGAAGCCGTGGATCTGCTTCACGTATTTGTGACCGAGCGCGATGCTCTCCGCTTTCTTCCGCGCGGCAATCACTTCCGGATCCTGCGTGTTCACCGAGTAGACCCCTATCGCAGTGAGGATCACTCCGGTTTCGGACAGGACTTTCAGCGTTATCTGCCGTGTCAGCTCGTCGAGCTTGTCTGCTGTGAGGGTGTCGTTGACCGCGATATGGATCGAACCGTTCCAGTTATCCGGGCCGTAGTTGTTCAGAACAAGGTCGTAGGCATCTTGGACGTCAGGGAAAGAGACAACCGTCTCGTGGATTTTTCGCAATAGGGACGTGTCGTCGTGTTCGCCGAGTATTTTGGAAATGGATTCGCGTATCATGTCGATTCCCGAGCGGATTATCTGTATGGAGATCGCGGTGCCGAGCCAAGCCTCGACGGACAGCCCGAACAGGAGGAAAACCACAGCCGCCACAAGGGTCGACGCGGAGATCACAGCATCGAACGACGCGTCCTCGCCGGAGTTCACCAGGGAATCGGAGTTCACCTTCCGTCCGATTTTCTTTGTGTAAAGTCCCATTGCTATCTTGACCACCACAGCCACGGAGATTATCACTAGCGTTACAGTGCTATACTCGGGCGCCTCGGGGGAGGCTATCCGTTTTGCCGATTCGAAGAGCGAGGTAATGCCGGCGTATAGCACGATGACGGCTACAATCATAGCGGAGAGGTACTCGAATCTGCCGTAGCCGAAGGGATGCTTCCTGTCCGGATCCTTTGCTGCGAGCTTTGTTCCGACTATTGTGATAAGAGAGCTGCCCGCGTCGGTCAGGTTGTTCACTGCGTCGAGGGTTATCGCAATCGAGTGTGAGAAGAACCCTGCTGTGGCCTTGAATGCGGCAAGGAATACGTTCATGGCGATTCCAAGCACACTGGTTCTCACAATCGTCCTTTCGCGGGAGGATTGTGCGCTTGTGTCGCCGTCCTTGAGGGACGCGCTGTCTGTTATGTCTTTTAAGGATGACAGGATGCCTGTTTCGGCTTTGCTGCTTTCTGCGGCTACTGCCGCTGTTCTTTTCTGTTCCATTGTTTGTTCTGTTTTTTTCATATCGCTTTCTTTGCTTTACTCCTGTATTTGTTTTTCTCAGAGCGGATAGGCTGGGGCAGGTTGTGCCGGGCTACCGCGGAGAGTCTGTGCCGTGTTCCGCGCCGGGCTATCGCGGAGAGCCTATGCCGCGCGTTGCGCCGAGAGGACTCTTCTCGCCCGCTTGCGCACAGTCGCTGCCTGAGGCGCTTGGAGCGTTATGCCCTGAGCGCGGCTGTATCATAGTATGCCCGCTTTCAGGCTTTTAAGAGGCCACGGGCTGAACGCGGAGATCCACGAGGTGAGGAAAGCGGAGAGGACCGTCCGCGCGCTTTCGCTCAGTTCTACCTTCAGCTCAACCTCAAACGGCATGTCCAGGGTGTAGATGAGGTACCGTCTCGCCCCGGGAAGAAGCCTGATGCTGTCCGTGTCGGCGCACGACTGGCATACCGGGCTGGATAGCTTCGTAGAATAGTGGAGAACCTCGTTCAACGCAAGGAGTCTCTCGCATGAGGGACAGAAACGTAGGTCTGCCCCAACGCCGCTCTGTTTCAGGAGACTCCAGGTGTAGTCTACAAGGATTTTCTTTCGGTTTTCGGGAGACGCGTCCAACGCCGAAAGCGCCGAGAGGAGCAGAGCGTGGAGAGCCTCTGGCTCGTCGGTTTTGAGGATCCCTGCGGCTTCGGCGAAATACGCAGCGGCGTATGTGGCGTCAAGGTCTCCCTTGATTCCTTCCGCGAAGAAAGACGGGGAGGCTTCCGAGAGGGTGTATGTCTCCTTTACCGGATTGAAGTACAGGAGAAATTCCCCTGCAGAGAAGAGCCCGGCAGCCGCGTTCATTCGGTTTCTTGCGCCTCCGGGAGACATGGCGCGAACAATTCCAAGCTCTCGGGACAGGAGAGTCAGAAGGCGTGCTCCTGTCCCTGTCCTCACTGAGTCTATCACGATTGAGCTGGTTTTTATGTTTCGCTCCACAATCGGGATTATACCAGATTCGCCGGCGGGATGCCACTATGCGCTCACGGCGCGGAGCATTGATTCTTTTGTGCGGGGCAGAGGATACTGGAGCGGGATTGAATTGCCTCGCATTTTATCCTCGTAACTGTTGTCTCTTTTTATGGAGTGTTGCATACAGGCGCCGCATGTGTTTGTCTTTTCTACCTCTGGGTGAAGCGGGGAGGAAACGAAGACGTGTATGAGGGATAATGCCCTGTGTGGTCCCGTCGGGGTGGGCGGATGCCGCTTGGTCTCTAAAAGTTGTACGGGATGCGGTAGTTGTGGGATTGATATACCACAAACGTTTCCACGTCCGAGACATCGCGTATTCGCGAGAGCTGGTGCTTGAAGAATGCAAGGAGGCTTTGGTCGCTGCTGGCGGATGTGACAAGCTGGACGATGAGGTCGTACCGTCCGGTGACAACCTGAACAGAGTTTACGCCACGAAGCCGCATGAATTCGCGGGCTTTTTCCTCCAGATCCATGGTCTTCAGCTTCACTCCCATTATCACAACCTGGACTTCCGGAATGAGGGACGGATCCACAAGAGCGGAAATCTCTATGAGACCTTCCTCAATCATGCGGTTCACACGGGTGCGCACGGTGTTTTCCGTGATTCCGATGGCCTCGGCGATTGCGCTGTAAGCCTTTCGGCCGTCGCGCAGCTGTTTGATTATGGCTTTGTTTGTGTCGTCAAGTTTCATGGTGTGGTGTCAGGAAGCGAAGTCGCGCTCCGTTCCGTCAGGATAGGCACGCGGGAAGTGCGCATGCATATATGTATACATAATAAAATACAAATCCTTATTCCATGCAGAATAAGGATTTGTATTCCTTGCTTTGTCTGCGTTTACATGTCTAGGTCATGTCCGGCATGTGGCAGAGACCTCAGATCTTTCCCTCGCTCTTGAGCCGTTCGATCGTGTCGCAGACCTCGTCTCCGATTCTCAGGAGGTTTTCCTTGCTGTTCGCTCCGACATGCGGAGTGAGCGTCACACGGTCGCTCCCTAAAATCGGATAGTCCATGCTGAAAAGCTTTTCGGCATTGTCCGTCGGATATACATCTGTGGCGTACCAGCTGATGCTGCCGTTGTCAAGAGCTTCCTTCACGTCGTCCGCGTTGATCACAGCGCCCCTGCATGTGTTGATGAGAACCGGATGCTTTTTCATGTGCGAGATGAGCTCTTTGTTCACCATGCCCTTTGTGCTGTCCATTCCAGGCACATGGAGGGAGATGTAGTCCGCATTCTCGACCGCTTCCTCAGGGGTTGGAACGAATTTCACGATGTCTTTCTTCTTCTCGTCCACATATACATCGTATGCCACGATGTTCATTCCGAACGCTACCGCTCTCTTGGCAACCTGGTATGCGATGTTTCCCATTCCGATGAAGGCGAGAGTCTTTCCGTAAAGCTCGGTGCGCTTGGTGTTCTTCAGCCATTCACCGTGTTTCATGCCGTGGTGATAGTACGTGAGGTTGTTTGGAACGCTCAGCATCAGCGCAAAGGCGAGCTCGGCGACGGCAATTCCGCTTGCTTTCGGGGTGTTTGTAACGATAATGCCATGGCTTTCCGCGTATGGCTTGTCGATGTTGTCGATTCCGACTCCGCCGCGGATTATGAGCTTGCAGTTCTTCAGGGAATCAATGTAAGCCTTGTCGCAGATGGTTTTGGCGCGTACCAGAATCACGTCAGCCTCGCATGCGCGGGCTTTGTCTGTTGTCACTTCGCCGAAGCGGGCGAGTTTTCCTTCGAGCGACGCGTCGAAAGCGTCTGAAATGAGAATGAGCATTTTCCCCTCCAATAATGCGGCGTCTCCGCCGGTTATGCCGGTCGTATTTGCCAGACAAATTTAATCTGCCATATACCGCGTCAAGTTCCTGCAAGACGCGGTTTTACGCCGTGGCATGCGACGCGGTATCTCGCCATGCGGCTTTTCCTCGCAGACGGCGCGTCCTTTTTGCCTGAGAGGCTCTCCCGGTGAACTATCCGACGCGCCGCATCGACTAGCCTCATTCTAGCACCCGCTATACTATCCGTCAAATTTTTTCTTGCAAATTTTTGATTACCTAAAATTTGCCGATTTTATTTTCAGATTTGCAAAAAAATAAGAATCAATTTTGTGAAAAATGTAGAATAAGTAAAATTTTGCTATGATTCCCGGCTGGGTGGTGGTAGAATCGACTTACACGCAGGATTAAAGCGGGAATGAAACGGCGAATAAGAGAGGGCGTAATCTGCCGCCGGAGTTGTGGTAGAACCGGCTTGCAGGCCTCTTTGCTGTTCGTATGGGTGCAAGCCTCTGAAGGCTGTTCGCGGCGAGGTGCTTATGGAAATCAACGAAAAGAAGATAATGGATATTTACGCAGAGACCCAGGAGCATGACAGCGAGCTGATACACGAGTCCGAGGCTTTCGCGGAGGCCTCAGGGGTGTCGGCTGATCCTTTTGAGGACATCAATCCATACGAAGGAGAAGCCTTCCTCGCCGCCATGAGACGGCTGGATAACTATCCTCAGATGGTGAACAATTTCGTTGACGTGGTCTCCGGGCGGAACCGTTTCATGAACAAGATGAAATTTTTCCACGTGAAGAAGAACCTCTCGTTCATGATAAGGAACGTGAAGAACGTCGACGAATGCCAGAGGATGATTCTTTGCGGACTGTTCGTGAACATGGTGGAGAATACCAGCATAGACCGCTTCACCTGCAGCGGACTTTCGAAAGAGGATGACCGTCCGTGCATCTACATCAGCAATCATCGCGACATCATTCTCGATGCTGCGCTTCTCTGCCAGGCGCTATACCGCCGCGATATGGGCACCTGCAACATGGTGATAGGCAACAACCTCCTTGTGAACCCGTTTGTGACGGATCTATTCAAGGTATGCGGAGCGATCACGGTGGATAGGAGTTCGCACAGCGTCGCGGATGCCAAGGCAGAGCTGCTTCATCTTTCCCGGTGCGTGCGGAATTGGATTGTGGACAGGAAGAGATCTGTGTGGATAGCCCAGACAAGCGGTCGAAGCAAGGACGGCAGTGATATCACAAACCCGTCGATCCTCAAAATGCTGTATCTTTCGTACCGCGCCGAGGGGAGGAGTTTTGCCGAGTTCCTGGATGAAATGCGCATCAAGCCCGTCTCGGTGAGCTACCAGTACGACCCGTGCGACATCACAAAGAGTCACGAGATGATCCGCCGCCTGAAGGCCGAGGGGGTCTACAACGTCTACAAAAAGAAGAAATATGAGGATGTGATCGACATGGTTCGCGGGGTGCGCAACTACAAGGGAAATGTGAACCTCACTGTGGGCGATGCGCTGAAAGCCTCCGAGATCCACGATGTGCGCGAGGCTGCGCGCGAGATTGACCGCCAGATCCACCTGAATTACAAGCTTTGGGACACAAACTATTTCTGTTATGACTACCTGAACGGCACCGAGATGTTCAGCGAATATTACAGGGATTTCAAGTCGAAGCCGTTCCTGAAGAACTACAAGGCGTTCAGTGACGATGTGAAGAATCTTGTCTACACTCAATACGCAAATCCTGTGAAGTCGATGATGGACGAGCGGGCGATGGAGGCGTAGTCGCAAATAGTACCTTTTTGCATGAGGCGCGTCATTGTGGCTGGGTGAGGATGAATGTACCAGGTGCGTCCTTGTAACGCTGCTCTTATGCGGCGCCCCTCTGTGGCGGTGAGGGGAGCCCCCACGGAGCGGTGCATTAAAGTTTTTTCTGAGTTTCTGAGTTGTTTCTGAGCGTGGATCGCTCTGCCAGCGACTTTATACAGTGGATACAGGGGCAGGTCTTGTATCAGGAGGGCGCTGCGTCCGGCGGCATCTGATGACAGTGCTTTGCGTTTTTTGGTAGAATCGCCGTATGGCAAAGAGATTTTTCAGGATATCGGCCGCGGTTCTCGTAGTGTCTTTCTTAGTGTTTTCTACTTCTTCCTGCCGTCGCGAGGATGTGAGGGTGGATCAGCTCTCCGTCCAGCCGTATGTGAAGCGCGGCGGCGAGACTGGGCTCTCCGTCTACGTTGTCACAAATGTTGAGAACGAGGATATGCTCCGCTTCCAGATATCGGATCCGTCGGGAGACCTTGTCTGGAACTTTGAGCCCGAGCGGCTTGTAAGCGGCGGGGTCACTTATCTTGGCTCTTCCCGCGTGGCGATGCCGCTGGGTTCGCGGCTTCCGCAGGGCAGGTGGAAGTTTCTCATGATGTATAAGGACGGGCGGAGCGTGGAGCGGAATTTTGTTGTGTTCTATCGTGACATCGATGCGTTTTTGGATCGCTCTTCTGCGACGAACAGGGCTTTTTTCAGTTCGGAGACCGGGCTGACTTATCTGCCGCGATAAAGCCTCGGGGGGCGGCAATCAAGAGATCTGTCCCTTTGGCGAGCGCGTCTTTTTTCCCAGAGGCGGAAGGAAGTCAATGAAGACTGTAAATGTTGTTGCGGCAGCGATTTGCGACTCTCTCGAACGGAAAACCCGCGTCCTTGCGACGCAGCGCGGAAGCGGTGAATACAAGGGTTTTTGGGAATTTCCCGGCGGTAAGATAGAGGCGGGAGAGACTCCCGAGGAAGCGCTGAAGCGAGAGCTTCGAGAGGAGCTGGATTGCGATGTCGCCGTCTCGGAACTTATGGGACATGTTGAGTATGACTATCCTACCTTTCATCTCTCGATGGATGTCTTCTGGTGCGTCCTGAAGCGACAGGACACTTCTGTTCGCCATCATGGCAATGGCTCCTTTCCAGCCCCGGATGGGGCGGCGGAGCACAGAGAGATGCCCTGCGAACCTAGCAAAGAGCTCGGTGCAACGCCGGATGCGCCGGACCCCGGCGCGCTGTATGAGACCCAGCGCCTGAGGATGTCAAGGCTTTTGGCAACACCGGAAGTGGAGGACCCCAGCGCGCTGTACCACCTTGTGGAAGCGTCTGATGCGCGTTGGCTTACCCGTGAAAGGCTACGGGAAGTGAAATGGCTTCCCGCAGACGAGATTCTGATAGAAAAATTGGAAAGTGAGATGAGGCCCTGACCTATGCCGGGGAGTGTTGTGTTGACTCTGGAGCCTGAATTCCTCTTGAAAAATTGGAAAGCGAGATGGAGCCTAGATTCCAGAGGAGTAGAGTTTTGTTGCCTTTGGAGCTTTGTTGAGACGTATTGCCCCGTGAAGGTTGTCCTGTTTCTGGCGGAGCAGGGTTTTGTTGCCTTCGCGCCCTTGCTCGCCCCGGGACGCTCTGCCCGAAACGCACGAGCCGCCTGAAGCGGAGCCTCGCGGAGAGGCAGGCTTAGAAATTCAGTTTTTTCAGTTCCTTCCTGTAAAACACTACGGTGAGAGTGAGGGCTGCGGCCTCAGCCACGATGTAGCCAATCCATACTCCTTCAAGCCCCACAACGCGACCCAGAATCCATGACGCGGGAATCAGGAAAAATATCTGTCTCACGATGCTGACAATCATGCTGAGGTAGCCGTCTCCGGTGGCCTGGAAGAGACTCATGAGAATCACGGACACCGCTGCGAGCGGAAATGTGAAGCTGATTGTGCGAAGTGCCGGCCGGCCTATTTCCAAAAGTTTCTCCGACGCGTTGAAAAGCCCCAGAAGCCCGTCCGGGAAAAGGAAAAAAACTGCTGCTCCGGCGGACATGAAAAGGATCGCAAATGTGAGACCTATCCGGAGGGTCTGCATTATGCGGGCCCTGTTTCGTGCTCCGTAGTTGAATCCGAGAATTGGCATGATCCCGCTGTTCATTCCGAAAACTGGCATGAATACGAACGACTGAAGTTTGAAATAGACTCCGAAGACCGTTGTGGCGAGCACGTCGAAAGACACGAGAATGCCGTTCATGAGGCTTGTCATCAGGGTTCCGATGCCCTGCATAACAATGGATGGGAATCCTACCGCCATGATGTCTCGTGCGGTGTCCTTTCTGAATCGCGGGTGTAAAAGGCTGAATTGCAGGTATGTATTTTTTTTCAGGAACACGATGCCGAGAATCATCGAGAAGAACTGTCCCGCCACTGTTGCATACGCCGCTCCGCTGACGCCCATCTGTGGAAAACCGAACTTGCCGAAAATCAAAATCGGGTCGAAAATTATGTTAAAAATCGCGCCGCCAGCCTGGATCAGCATCGGGTGTATGGTATCGCCTGTGGCCTGTAGGGATTTTTCGCAGAAAACGCTGACGAACACCCCGGCTGATAGCGAGAGGCAGATACGGAGATAGATCGAACCCATTTCCAGCAGCTGTGGATCGTGCGTGTACACCCGGATGAACGGGCCGGACGTGAATAGCCCTGTCAGTATGAAGAGAACAGCAAAAGCCAGAACAATCGAGAAACCCGTCTCCGCTGCCACGTTGGCATCCGCTTCGCGCCGCTCACCCAGCCGCCGGGATATCACCGAGCAGATACCGACGCTTGTCCCCACGGCAAAAGATATCATCAGGTTCTGCATGGGAAACGCAAGGGAGACGGCGGTCAGTGCTTTTTCGCTGAAGCGTGCCACAAATATGCTGTCTACAATGTTGTAGAGAGCCTGGATCAGCATCGAGAACATCGTGGGAACGCTCATGGCAATGATAAGCTGACCCACGGGCATGGTGCCCAGGCGGTTTCCTTCCGTCGCGGCGCCCTTTTTGCTGCCGCTCCCGCTCCTACGAGATTCTGACTGCCGGGTTTTTGAGTTCCAATCTTTGGGGGGGACACCCTGCGCCTTGTTTGCGGACAAGGTTCCGGCGGATTTATCTTTCAGATTTTCAGCTTTGTTATTTTTCATGGGATGTATTTTAATCAATAAAGCAAATTGGTATCAACAAGTGGGGGTGTGTGGAGAGGGAAGTGCGGTGGGCCCGCAAATCCACAAAGGGTGCGTGGAGCGCGAAGTGCGGTGGGCCCGAAAATCAACAAGTGGGTGCGTGGAGCGCGAAGTTCGGTGGGCTCGCAAATCCACAAAGGGGGCTGCGGAGCGGGAAGTGCGCTGGGCCCGCAAATCAACAAGTGGGGTGTAGAGAGGGAAGTGCTGTGAGCCCGCAAATCCACAAGGGGGGCGTGGAGCGCGAAGTGCGGTGGACCCGAAAATCCACAAAGAGGGCTGCGGAGCCTCCGGATTTGAAAAAATGAAAAAAAACTTTGCCATGCCGTTCAAGTCGCTTTACAATAACGAATTGAGAAAACCAAATGGATCCGAGCTTTCCGTGACGGAGCCGGACTCAGGTTTTTCCGTGGCACATACGTAAATCCGAGTAAGAGGAGATTCGCGATGAAGAGAACTATGATTGTTTTGATTGTTCTTCTTGCCGTGGCAGGCCTTGCGTTTGCAGGTGGGAAGAAGGAGTCTGCTTCCAAGGCGGGCAGCACTGTCAGCCACGAGGAGCTCGTTTCAGCCGCCAAAGCGGAGGGAGAGCTCAATATCTATACTTTCACCAGCCGCGGAAGCAAGGTGGGAGAGCTGTTCGAGAACAAGTACGGTATAAAGACGAACGTCACGCAGCTGGGAGACAGTGCGATGATAACCCGTGTCACCGCCGAGGCAAAAGCCGATGTTGCCGGTGCAGACCTTGTGTTCGCCCAGGACTCCGGACGGGTGCTCACCGAGCTGTTCGACACAGGGTACCTCACGGAGTATATCACAGATGAATTGTCCGCTGTAGTTCCGGATCAGTTCGAATCCCCGCTGGTGTACGACCTGAACATCAAGGCATTTATTTTCAACAGCGAGCAGCCTGTGAATGTCACCAACGTGTGGCAGCTCACTGAGCCTGCCTGGAAGAATCGCATCCAGCTCAAGAATCCGCAGAGCGAATCCGTCGGGATGAATTTCTTTGTCATGCTCACTAAGCCGGAATGGGCAGAGAAGCTCGAGCGGGCGTATAAGAGCCTTTATGGACGGGATCTTGTTCTCACCACGCCGAATGCCGGATATGAATTTATCAAAGCGCTGATGGCAAACGCTGTCCTGGGCAAGAGCGACACAACAATTTGTGAGGCTGTCGGCACAAAAGGACAGGCCCAGCAGCTCGCGGGGCTTTTCACAATCAACAAGCTCCGTACTGCGCACGACAAGAACCTTGCCCTCGAGATAGGCTATGACATGGTGCCGTTTAGCGGTTTCATGTATCCGATCTATACCGGAATCACAAAGAATTCCAAGCATCCGAACGCGGCGCGGCTCTTCACAGAGTTTGCATTCACCGAGGAGGGATGGAAGCCGATGGACACCTTGGGGGACAACAGCCCGATCCTGGGCTCGTCCGAGGACACCCACAGTCTCGATTATTGGCAGAAGAACCTTGTGATCGAGGATCCCGTGTGGATCGCCGCCCACAGGTACGAGGTTGAGGAGTTCGTCAACGCTCTCATCTGATTTTGATGATTTCAAAGGCTGTTTCCGCGGTTGCGGGAGCAGCCTGTCTTTTTTCCGATTATGAAGCTCACATTCAAGCTGAAATCTTTTTTCAGGAAGCCGCAGAACATCATCCTTTTTGTGGTGTGTGTTGTTTTGGGCTACCTCACGCTCTTCCCGCTGTATTCCATGCTTCGCGACACGCTCACCGCTCATGTGAGCGAGGCAAGGCGGCTCGGCGTGAAGGCGGGTTCCATGACATGGGACCATTGGAAACGCATCCTCTTTGACAAGAATTCCCGGACTGTGTTCTACAGGCCTCTGGTGAACTCCCTTGTGACAAGCACAGCGGCGTGTGTCATCTCGATTGTTTTTGGCGGAATCTTCGCGTGGTTCATCACACGGACGGATTTGAAGTGGAAGAAGACTTTGTCGTCGCTTTTTATCTTCCCATATATAATGCCCAGCTGGACGCTTGCCCTGGCGTGGCTCAACCTGTTCAAAAACAGCCTCGTGGGTGGGTCTGACGGGCTGTTTACCGCCATCACAGGCGTCGCGACGCCGAACTGGTTCGCATACGGGGCCTTCCCGATATCCGTGGTGACGGGTCTGCACTACGCGCCGTTTGCATATATCATGATAGGAGGCATCCTCCGCAACGCGGACTCAAACCTTGAAGAAGCGGCGGATCTGCTCGGAACAACCCGCTGGAGACGGCTTTGGAAAATCACGATTCCGATGATAGCGCCGGCGATCTTCAGCACGTTTCTTTTGGTGTTCTCCTCTGCCATGTCGAGCTTTGCCGTCCCGAGCTTCTTAGGGCTTCCGGTTCGGTACCAGGTTCTCACGATGCAGCTGTATCGCACGCTCGACGGGGTGTCTCCCGGGCAGGGCTACGCGATAGCGCTTCTGATGATTCTTATTAGTGTGGGCGTTCTTGCGTTCAACCAGAGGATCACGAACTCCCGCCGGAACTTTACGACAGTCACCGGAAAGAGCGGAGGAGTCAGTCTTGTGTGCCTGAAGCGGTCCAGGGGGGTGCTTTCGGCGGTTTTTCTCGGTCTGATTCTTCTTGTGTCCGTGTTCCCGCTTTTCACGTTTGCTCTCGAATCCCTGATAATCCATCCGGGAGACTATCGGCCGAGCAATTTCACGCTTGATTTCTGGATCTCCCGCGATAACACCGCTCGCCTTACCACAGGGGAGCCAGGACTTTTGCTGAATCCTGCGCTCTGGGCGGCTCTCTGGAACAGTGTGAAGCTCTCGGTCACATGTGCGCTTGCCGCCGGAACGCTGGGCTTTCTTGCCGGCTACGCAATTGTTCGGGGGCGCGGTACGCGGCTTGCCAAAGCTGTGGACAGTCTTGCGTTCTTCCCATATCTCATGCCGGCGATGGCGTTCAGCGCGATATATCTTTCGATGTTCAGCGTGCGGCACCTCTTCCTTCCGTCGCTTTACGGAACATTCTTCATACTCGCCCTGATCGGTACGGTGAAGTACATGCCTTTTGCATCCCGCAGCGGCATCAACAGCATGATGCAGCTCTCCGGACAGATCGAGGAGGCGGGGGAGATCATAGGCATAGGTTGGTGGCGCCGCATGACGCGCCTTGTGGTCCCCATCCAGAAGTCGAGCTTTGTCTCCGGATACCTTCTGCCCTTCATTTCCTGCATGAGGGAGCTCTCCCTTTTTGTTCTGCTCTGCACACCGCAGAACCGCGTCCTCACCACGCTTCTTTACTACTACAATGAAAAGGGGTGGAGCCAATATTCAAACGGGCTCAATCTGCTGATTGTGATAATAGTGATTGTTGTGAACTGGACGGTGAATAAGACAACCGGGGCTTCCATTGATAAGGGTATCGGAGGCTAGATCCCGCGGCTGAATGCTTATTGTTCACTCGTGTTGTGCAAATAGCGCAGCCTTATGCCATTGGATCGCGTTCGGCGGTCGCCGAGCCCGGGCGGCTCTCCCGGTGCAGGACTCAGACGGGTCTCTGCCTCAACTGTCTCCACCAGCCACGACGCCGAGTCCGGGCGGCTATTCTGGCGAGATTCTGAGACGGGTCTCTGCCGTCGCCTCTGCCTCAGCCATCGGCCACCTGTCACGACGCCGAGCCTACGCGCGCTCTGAATGATTACAGAAAACAGGAGAACTAAATGCCACGCATAGAATTGAGAAATATCACAAAGAAGTTCGGGAATTTTGTCGCGGTCGACAATCTTTCGATAACAATAGAGGACGGGGATTTCATCACTCTCCTGGGGCCGTCCGGGTGCGGGAAAACAACCACTCTGCGCCAGATCGCAGGCCTTGAGATGCCGACAAGCGGTGAGATTCTTATCGACGGCAGGACGGTATTCTCTGCTGAAAAGTCAATAGATGTCGCTCCGAAGGATCGTGGAGTGGGCTTTCTTTTCCAGAGCTACGCTCTCTGGCCTCACATGACGGTTTACAAGAACATCGCATTCGGCCTGGAAAACCTAAAGTGGCCTCGCGATAAGATAGACGCGCGGGTGCGGGAGCTGCTGTCTCTTTTGAAAATCGAAGAGTTTCCCGACCGTTATCCCTCTGAGCTCTCCGGCGGGCAGCAGCAGAGGGTGGCAATTGCCCGAACCCTCGCGACAAATCCCCGTGTGCTACTGATGGATGAGCCTCTGTCGAACCTGGATGCGAAGCTCCGGATGGAGATGCGCGCTGAGCTGAAGAGGCTTCACCACGAAACAGGAGCCACGTTCGTGTATGTGACCCACGATCAGCTGGAAGCGATGACTCTTGCCACGAAAATCTGCCTATTGAACCGGGGACTTCTTCAGCAGTATGAGGCGCCTCTTTCGGTTTACAACAGGCCGAGGAACGTTTTTGTCGCCGATTTTGTCGGGAACCCTACTATGAACCTTGTGGAGTTTGACGTTGAGAAGACGGAAGCGGACAGCGTATATCTTTCTAGGGACGGAATGAAGGCAGTCTTCACATTGGCGAAAGACAGCGGGCGTCTTTCCACTGGAGATTCCGCAGCCGGAGGGCCCGGGGCTTCCGCGCACCCTGCAGCACGGCAGGGGGATTCGGAGCCTCAGGGCACAGTGGGCGGGGCTTCGGAGCGGGGAGATCTTTCAAGGCTTTCCGGACGCGTCACAATCGGCGTACGTCCTGAAAACGTGGAGGTCTTGGGGGTTGCTTTGCCTACGGAAGCGGAGGGCGGGGCAACTTCTCGCGCGGGGAAGACTTCTCTTCGCACAAGGGTGGACACGTCGCTCCCGTCCGGCATGGAGACCGTCCTTAATCTTCGCACGGCGGGAGGTGTGATGCTTTCCGTTGTGATGATAGGATCAGTCGATTTTGCCGCGGAGGAGGAGCTGGAAGTCGGTTTTAAGCCGGGACGCGTTCTTCTCTTCGACTCCGATGGTACTCTTGCTGCCAGCGGCAGCCTCTGTTTTGAGTAGTGTTTGCCACATCGTCTGACATGCCTTTGCTCTGGCGGAGCAGGCAGCGCAGTCTCTTGATTAGACATGGATGTCGCATCCGGCGGTTCAAACGGCGGTAGGATACGAAAAACAGCCGCTTGCATGGTATCCAAAATATAAACAGGGTTACCTAAGCTAAATGGAAAGCCTGTTGGATTTAATCATTATTTAATAATTGTAGAAGGGAATCAGGGGAAATTTCCCCCTGATTCCCTCTATTTTCTCTTAATTCAAATAGCAGAATATCCAATAATTGTAATTTGAGGAGTAGTTTTTTCCCTGCACAATATGTAATTATATTTTCTCCTTGAATGTGTGATTAAGACAACGATTTTGAAGTTTCTTTTAGTCATTTTTCTTTGCATCCGGTTATACATTTTTTTGTTTTTTAGCAGCTATCTTGAGCTTTTATGCTTTGATCTGCTTTCACCTGATTTATCGCTTATAAATACTAATCAAATAAGAGTAAAAATTAAATAAAAATTTTTTTTGACTAAGGGTCTACCCTTAGTCTGTGTCTTGACAGACACAGACTAAAGGAAGTCTCCCCGACTTTCCTGTGTCCCGCGCTTCGCGCGGGATTATGTGCATTTAATTTAAACGCATAGTTTTATTCTGTTCCGAGCGAGGTGTCTTTACAGGGATGATTCCTTAAGGATTTTCGTAAAACAATGCGAAAAATGTATGGATTCAGCAAAAGACACCGTGCAGAGCTGCGGTTGGAGGGTATGATGTTCTCTGGCAGAAAAGATCCTAACTTATTGTCACCTTTCAATGGCGGTGCGTCCGCCTTGTCTCAAAAAAGTGCGAGTGAAACAAAAAATTCTGTATCGCGTACCTTTATAGAGAGGAGCCCTTTCACAGCTCATTGGACGACGCTTCTTTTCATCCTTCTTCTGATGGGCATGCTGTTTTCAGGACTCGTTTCATGTTCCTCTGACGCTTCGGAGACGGTCACATATGCTACTGCCGACTTGGCGTTTTCTGTTGAAACGCCGAACGGAGCGAATAATAAAGGGTTGAAGGTCACAGTAGACAACAATGTTGTTGACCGTGATCCAGCAACGCTCTTTTGGACATATACCGCAGTCAAAGCGGATTCATACGGCAAGGTGGGAGAAAAGAGTAGTGAGGCCGCTATGAACGGCAGCTCTCGAGGACTGCCTAGTTCGCTCACAGGGCTATCTGTTGGCAAGTGGCGCATAAGACTTTATGCATATACAGAGGCTTTCACCGGTACTGCCTCTGTGGATAATACTCACCTCATCTATGGCAGCAAAGAAATTCCGGTTGAACTCAAATCCGATGCAGCCAACACAATTGTGGTTCCCGTGGGTCGAGTACAGAAAGAGGGCGTGCCTGGGACTCTTCACATTGATCCAAGTAAGATTGGTATTTCGGAAAATGCAAGAGACACCATCGTCTATACAACTGACGGAAATGCGGCGTCTGTTGACAGCAGAGCATACACGAGCAGGTTTTCAAGCAAACTCTCTGATTACACATACAGGATCTATGAGTGTGATGACGCTTGGAACATCAAGACAGCCGGGACATACATAATTGATACAACGGCGGATGTCGCATCAGCGGGCACGGGAAGTGCGGCAGGCACTACAATTACAAATGTTTCATTGGAACCCGGTACACACAATATCAAGGTAGAAATCTATCGAACAGTGAGTCAAACGGGCAGCGGAGAGAATGCCGATACGTCTGCGCATGCTGAATCGTACCTTGCGATGATAGCAGTCGAAATATATTCCAACTGCACCACAACGCTTATGAATGACACTGACGGTGAGACGCCGGGCATTGATATGAAACGCCTTAAGAGCTTTCAAATTACATATAAGTCCTTGATCCCTCCGGCAAATACCGAATTTGTTGATTTTGGTGAAACGGTTCATGGGGCGAAGCCTGTTCATTCGACAATTGTCGATGTGGACGGTAACGGTAAAACATATTTGAAATATCCTACCTCCCATCAGTACGGCAGAAGTGAGATTTTAGATATTCCGAGTCTCGCGGGTTATGGTTTTGCAGGAT
>CAMKPI010000014.1 GCA_946414625.1 uncultured Spirochaetaceae bacterium
TGCTTTTCTTCCGTTCGTGAATTATTCGAATTGACAAGAAGCCCTCATAGCTTCTTTATGTTTCCTCTTTCCTTCGTTAAACTGTAAAAAACGCTTTGCACTATCTTTCTGCTCCTCGCAGCTCTTCAGTTGCTTTGTAGCAGTGCTTCGTGCAAGCGTTTGGTAATTTAGCACCAAGGCAGTTTTATGTCAACAAGAAATTTAAATTTTTTTTAAAATTTTTTCATTTTTTTTCGAAAACCGCATTTCAGACACCTCAAATAGCGAATTTTTCCAGAAAATTTTTTCTTCTTTTCTCCTTTTTTCATCATTTTTTTCAAAAAAAACTCTATTCCTCCGCAAATACAATTAAGAATTTTTCATTTTTTTGGATAGTAATTACATCGCGTCCGATACCTGATACTGGACTCTTACCCTGCAGGAGACAATACCAGGAAACAACAACATGAGACAACGCCCACTTTCCAAAAGCCCTGCCGAATTGCCGCGGAAATATTCCATCTGCAGCAAGAAACCTAAATTCTTCCATCTGGAATACAAACCCTCAGACGCGAACCGGAGCGCATATGCGAAATTATCTTGATTTTTTCTCCTTCAGCAGCAAAGGCTACGACGGACAAGTTGTCCACATTGAAGCGGATGTTCGCCCGGGCTTTCCCGGATTCGACATCATAGGTCTACCGGATGCAGCCATAAAAGAAGCGCGCGAAAGAGTCAGAGCTGCCTTGAGATACAGCGGTTTCAAGTTTCCGACACAAAGGGTTCTTGTCTCGCTAAGTCCTGCGTCGATTCCTAAAAGCGGATCGCTTCTCGACCTCGGAATTGCCCTTGCAATTCTTTTCGCCGCCCGGAAGAGAAAAAATGAAGAGCCCTGCACCAGCGGTCCGCCTCGCGACTCTCTTGCGGCAGAAAAGTCAAGAGGCATCTCCGGACACGACAGCCTCCAGAATAAATCAGGCGCCCCTGGTCTATTCGACACGAATTACTCGGTAAACCCCCAATTTAAGGCCGGTAAAATCAAAATCCTGGCAGCGGGGGAACTGAGTCTGGACGGCAGAATTGTCCAGGACTATTCCGCGATCGGAGCCGTCGAAGCGGCAAAAAAAACCGGCTGCGCGCTATGTATTGTCCCCGAATCCTCCCCGGGAGGCAAAGGAGTGATCAGGGCGTCATCGCTTACCGAAGCATTTCTCAGAAGCGGCGAATACCTCGATCCGGATAGTATCAACGCAAAAGACCTCCTTGATTCGCCCCGGGGAGGCAACACACGGCTGCCTGTTTTCTCCGACATTATCGGACTATGGAAGGAAAAGGAGATCCTCACATTATGCGCCGCCGGACGGCACAGCGTTCTTCTCTTCGGCCCGCCGGGAGTAGGAAAAACTCTGCTTACAACGCGGATTGCCGCTCTTTTGCCAGAACTCGACGACGAAGAGCTCTCGCGCGTCCAGCGCATATACGGCTGCACAGGAATCGATAAAACAGATTACAGACCACCTGAAAGGCTTCTCCCCCACGATGTCACGTTACAGCAATTCAATCTCGGAAACGCCGCGAAATCTCCAGGAGAGGGTGCGCTCGCACACGGTGGTGTGTTAATTCTGGACGAGGTTGACGCATACAAAAAGCGCCTTTTGGACGGAGTGAAGGAAGCATACGACAGCGGATTCACAGCCTCATGCCAAAACGGGGAAACCGTAAGGTATCCGGCACGTTTCATAATGGTCGCAAGCATGAACGCCTGCGCCTGCAGCAGGCTCGGGAGCCCGAACGAAGCCTGCATCTGCACCCAAGGCAAGATCCTTTCCCATTGGAACAAAATAGGCGCGCCGCTTATATCGCGGTTCGACATACGGCATCCGGTGGAACCACAAAATCTCGCAGAAGCGGCAAGAAAAGACCAGAAGCCCGACTCCTTCTACACGGACAAGATCCATATCGCAGACGAAAGACAGAAGCACAGGTTCAAAGACTCCGAAGACATAAAAAGAAACGGAGAGGTCCATATACGATCATTCAAAGGGGTAGGAATTTTCAGCAGGGAGCTGGATCTCTACTCCAGGGTGTTAAAAGACAATACCAGCTTCAACACCAGGGAAGTCCTCAGCATAGTGTCGCTCGCGCGTACCATCGCCGATACAGAGGACAGAGCCGATATAACTGCTGAAGATCTTAAGGCTGCATTGTCGTTCAAGAAATACGGCGAAGGAGACTATTACTGGAAGACGATACGCTGAGATGCGCCCCGAAAACAGGAAACAATGTTACAAGGCAGGGTCATGCGTATAGCCAAGCAGAAAACAGATTCACAAGGAGCCTCAGGAAAAAAAACTTTTATTCAGCACTATTTCCATATATAATTCCTACTCGATGAAAACATACGCGCTTGTCGGCAGGAGCGGAACCGGAAAGAGTTTCAGAGCTCAGGCAGTTGCGAACAAACACCATATCCCATTGATAATTGACGATGGACTCCTGATAAAACGAGACAGCATACTCGCGGGTCGCAGCGCAAAGCAGGATCCGAACTTTATCACAGCAGTGAAAACAGCCCTCTTTCAGGACAGGAATCACCGCGACGAAGTGCTGAAAGCGCTCTCCAGAGAAAAGTTCAGAAAGATCCTCATACTGGGAACCAGCGAGAAGATGGTTCACAAGATAGCAGATCGGCTTAACCTCGCGCCCCCGTCAAAAATCATATACATAGAGGATATAGCAACACAGGACGAAATAGACACTGCCCTTCGCGTGCGACTTATCGAAGGACGCCACGTCATCCCTGTGCCGACTCTCCAGGTGACGCGCTCATACCCCACGATTGTATTCGATTCTATAAAGGTCGCCATAAAAAAGACTTTCCTGCCGGTATTCCCCTTCCTAAAGCGTAAAAAGCAGACGGAAAACACCCTGGTTCAGCCGGTTTTCTCCAAAAAAGAGACGGAACTGAAAGTCTCCGACGCCGCGCTTATGCAGATGATAAGCCAATGTCTCTATGACTGGCGGAACATATTCAAGGTAGAAAGCGCGTCGTATTCCATCATGGACGGTCTCTACACTCTCCGCGTGATGCTGCGCACCCCCGAAAAATTCACCGCGGAGGAAGAGGAGGACATACGGGAATACCTCGTCGACTCGCTGGAGAAGTACGGAGGCCTTATAGTGGACAGCATAAGACTGAAAATCGAAAGCTGGGGATAAGCCGGACTTTGACACAGCAGTCAAGATATGGCAAACTTTCATACGCAAAAACTCGCCGCGGACAGTGAAATGCACATGTCCACAACTGTCCACGGCAGGGCAATAAAACCATCAAAATTCATCAAGGAGAGTGTAAATATGAAGCACGCTTTTGCAATTATTGGAATCCTCGCGGTTCTCTGCCTCGCGCTTGTCTCTTGCACCAGCACGGGCAAGGGTTCGGCAAAGAGCTTCCGACAACAGGAGTTTGAACTGAACGCAAAAGGGAACCCCACAACAGGTTACAGCTGGAAGCAGGAGATCCTCGAAGGAAACGACGTTATCCAGTTCCTCCGGGAGGACTACGTGTCAGACGATCATCCTGAAGGAATGGTCGGGGTTGGAGGCACGTTCTATTTCGCATACAAAGGTCTGAAGGAAGGCACGGCAAAGGTCGAACTGCGCTACGCAAGGGCTTTTGAATGGAATCCCATCGAGCGAAAAGTTGTGAAAATAAATATCGACGCAGCCGGAGACGTGACTGTGGAGCCAGTGGAGATTGTCCACTGACAGGACATGACAGTCATAAAGACGGAAAAGAATGCCGAACTCGTTGTGAAGAGATCGCGCTTTCTCGCATATGCTCTCAAATGCGAGAAAATCGGTAACGTCAAAGCGCTTGTGTCCGGGATGCGCACTTCGCATCCCGGGGCAAACCATGTGGTACATGCGGCTGTGGTTGGAAACGAATTTTCGTTTTCCGACGACAAGGAGCCTAAGAACACAGCAGGCAGACCTGTTTTTGAAGTTCTTAAGGGAAGCGGCATCTCAAACATCTGTGTGCTTGTTGTCCGGTATTTCGGAGGGACCCTGCTTGGGACCGGAGGCTTGGTGAAGGCCTACGGAGACGCGACGAAGCTAGTTCTAAAAGACATTGAAACCGAAGAGCTGCTTGAGCGGACACGTATCGAGTTCTCCGTTCCCTACCCGCTCTACGACAGCACGAAAAGACTGCTTTCCGAAGTCGATGCAACAAACCTGAAGGAAGAGTTCCTGTCACAGGTTGAAATTTCCCTGGAGATCCCTTCCAGTCTTGTGAACAATCTTAGAACCGCAATAAAAGAGCTGTCAAACGGACAGGTCGATCTGGTGGGCGCCCCGCCGGAGGTCGGTTGACCGCGCCTAGGCGGCACGTACCTCTGTTACTGAAAGATTTAATGATTTAGTATGCGCCCAGCCAGAAGCCAATTGACCCCGCCTAGGCGGCACGTACCTCTGTCGCTGCTTGGTAAGCACCCGGCCGAATTTTGATTGACCGCGCTCAGGTGGCTCGTACCGCTGTTGTTGCCGAGAGATTTGATGATTTGGTATGCGCCCGGCCGGAGGTCGGTTGACCGGCTGTTGCCATGCCCCTGACGGGCGCACAAGCGTTATACACCTACAAATTCCGCATTCCGAGACGGCGGAATCAATCCTCAAACCTGCAATCCGAAACGCTGAAACGGTTTTCCTCCGGTTTATGAAGGACTCCCTTTGAATCCCACATAGTGGTCCAAAGATCCTTATTTATATGAGAACCGAAGGTGCAGCCCTCAAACCTCGCAAAACTGGAGACACCGCTCTTCCCCCACTGATGCCACGGGCGGGCCAGATATACCGATCCCGGTTCTACATCTCCGGTAGAAGTCAGTACGCAATTTCTGAAGAGCAAGCCTTCGCTCTTATCCGCCATCGTGGACGGAGCTGCCACATAGCCCGGACCATTAGACACGATTCTGCAGTTCTCGAACACAGAGCGGCTCCTACCAAAAATAAAATCAATATTTCCGTAAATCGAGCAATTTATGAAAACACTGTCAACCCCGTCCACGAATAGCGTGTCCTGAAAGCCCACGAACGCGCAGTTCTCAAACCGGCAGCGCTCTGTGCCGTCCAGAGTGTGG
This sequence comes from uncultured Spirochaetaceae bacterium, assembly GCA_946414625.1. Lineage (GTDB taxonomy): Bacteria > Spirochaetota > Spirochaetia > Sphaerochaetales > Sphaerochaetaceae > CAMKAB01. The sequence goes on from CAMKPI010000014.1 coordinate 5,121, forward strand.
AGAGAGACCGCCTGCAATCCCATTATCCGCCCCACAGGCACGCCTTCACGTTCGGCCGCTTCCATGCGCTTCTCAAGCTCCCCCGGGTAATCGAAATCATTCTCGAAAACGGTGTCGTAAAAAGAAACATCGGAACCGAGCACCTGAACCGAAGCGCATTCGGTGGTGTCGTGGGCGCGGGACGGATCGTTATGATCATTCCAGACAAGCCGGCTCATGTTTCCCCGAATTTCAATCCGGCTCTGCTTTACGAAAATCTTTTCCCGGAAGACTCCGTTTTTCGGCAGGATATAAACAACCGTATCATCACATTCCGGTCGCGGACCAGACAGAATCGCGTTCAGGGAATCTCCCTCGTTTACAAAAATCTCCATCAAACACCCCTCTTCGCTCGGACTGCCGCGCCCGCTGCCGGCCCGGACAAGTCCGTCCGGCAACTCACACAGAAGCAGAACCCAAGGAAACATCGTATCGGTGATATAACACAAAACCGATATAACACAAAAACCGCCCGAAAAGGCGGTCTTGACAAATCCTTCCGGGAAACTGCCGGCCCCTGCGGCAATGCCGCGGACTCATTCGAAGCCGTTCCTATCCCTGATGTTTACCGGAGAGAGAGGGATTCGAACCCTCGGTGAGGAAAGTACCCCACGGCAGATTTCGAGTCTGCTACCATAGACCTCTCGGACATCTCTCCTGATAGCAAAAATCATACAGCAAAAATTAAAAATAAACAATAGACCAATTCCGCGGACAGAGTCTCTTGCGTCCCCGGTTCAGCCCTCGGTCAAGGCAGCTGGATATGTGAGCATTCCGTCTGGAAACACCCGATTCGCCAAGAAAGACGCGTTCAAAGGACGCGTTAAAATGAGACTTGACAAAAACACGCTATGCGTCAAAAACAAGCGTTAAACCAACCTGGCCCCTTATAGAATCACCTTTATATCTTGTTTTACAGCAACAAGTTGCAATTAGACCAAAAAAGAACTTCAAGTCTTGAATAAAAAAATTATTTTGCTAGAATTGTGCAATGAACAGGTGGTCAAACCTCCGAAAAAACCAAAGGCTTCCGATCTCGACGGAGCAGTTTTTCAAACTGTTTCGAGAACCGGACGCCCGATGCGACATACGTTTGAGGTAATCATGAAAATTCTCGTTCTTGGGACAGGCGCTAAAGACACGGCTATCACTTGGTGGTTCTCAAAAAGCAAGCAGATCGAAGGACTTTACATGGCTCCGGGGAGCCCTTCCGTAAAGGATTTCGCGATAAACCTGCCGGAAGTGGACATCTCGGATCCGAATTCGATTCTCTCAGCAGCGCAGGAACACGATATAGACCTCGTTTTCATAGGAACGGAAACACCTCTGAAAGCAGGGGCCGCCGATATTCTGATACAAAACGGAATTGCGGTCTGTGGCGCTCCACTAAAATCGCTTAAACTCGAGTCAGACAGGGTTTTTGCGCGTAATTTCGCAAAAAAATACAAGATATCGTTCCCGGACTTCCGTGTTTTTGACACAGTGGAAGATCTTTCCGCATTTCTGGATTCGGTAAAAGACAAGAGCCTCAAATATGCTGTGAAGCTCTCCGAAATGACCAATTCGAAAGAAGTTTACATATCGTCCCAGAGCGATAAGATCGTCATGTTCGCGAAAGAGCACTCGCTGGGCAGGAAAATACTCCTTGAACGATACATGGAAGGCACACCGCTCACCCTCACCACGTTCATCGACGGGAAGACAATCCTTCCACTTCCACTTTGCAGTGAGTACGTCAAGAGAGAGCATTCGGACAAATCAATTGTGACAGGAGGAATGGGAGCAGTATGCCCGGTCCCCCTTGAAAAAGAGACTGTAAGCGCAATTTACAGGAAAATAGTCAATCCGACGCTTGAGGGTCTAAAAAAGGAAAAAATGCTCTTCAAGGGCATCATCACCTTCTCTATGGTGCTCTCCGACAACGAACCGACCCTCATAGACTACCACCTCAGGCTGAACGACCCGGCAACCCAATGCATAAGCGTCCTCGTTAAAAACGACCTGTGCGACATCATGCGAGCCATGCTGGAGACAAGGCTTTCCGAAGTTGAGGTTGAGACAAGCGGCAAAAGCTCCGTGGGGTGCGTTGTTGCCGCCGAGGGCTATCCCGCGGAACCGCTGAAGAGTCTTGAAATCGGCAGCATTCCCGGCAGTCTTGGACTCGACACCGGATCCGGTCCATGCTATTCCTTCCTCGGGGCGGTCGAGGAGAAAAACGGAGTCCTCTACACAGCGGGAGGACGCGTTGCCACGATCGTTGGAATAGCGGACAATATCATGAACGCGGCAGCGACTGTTTACAGCAACATCGACAGCATAAAATTCCCAGGAGCCTGGTACAGACGGGACATCGGGGAAAAATTTTACGCCTCTTATCTAAGAAACAACGAGTGAAAAGCGGGCTATGTACGTAGTGCCCCACCTTTCCGCGCACCGACGCTGATACTTATCCATGGTCTCTGTTGTATGGAACAACTGCTGACCCTGTCTTTCCGCACTCCGGTGCCAAAACAGGTCAGCTTATGCGCCAGGAATGTTCTAATGACGGGAAGGCTTCCGCGCTCCGGCGTCGGGAAGTCTCTCAAGAGGACCAGGCAATATGATCAAAGCAGCTATATTTGATTTCGACGACACTCTGTACGATTTTACCGCTTCAGAGAAAGCCGCAAGAGATATGGTCGCTGCCTACGGCGAGAAGTTTTTCAACTGGAGTCGCCAGACTTTCGACGCAGAATACAATGAAGCCTTCGACAAGCTGAACGTCATAGCCGGTCCCACAGCAAACTCACACGACAGGCTGCTTCGATTCTCGCTCATCTGTGAAAAATACTCATTTCCTCAAACTCACGCCCTGGAGCTCGATACGCTCTACTGGCACACATTCATGGATCATATGGAAAAATATCCAGGTGTTGACGATGCGCTCGAAACACTGAAATCAAAAGGTTTCACGATAGGTGTCGGGACAAACATGCTGGCACGCTGGCAATACAAAAAACTGCGCAGAATAGGGCTTTTGGATAAGCTGGATTTCATTGTGACCAGCGAGGAGACAGTTTTAGACAAACCGGACCCCGCCTTTTTCAAATACTGCGCAAAAAAAGCCGGCGCCGATGTAGCCGAATGCGTTTTCATCGGCGACAGTATCCGGCACGACATAAAAGGGGCCGTCCATGCAGGAATGCCATCAGTGCTCTGCAATGCAAATCATCTGCGAAAAGATGAGGACATAATCGTCGTTGATGGGCGGGAAGTCCCCGTCTTCCACAAATACAGAGACCTCGCTGGGATCATCGAGAAGATTTGACCCTCCGGCGTTGCTCCCGAGCATTACTTTCCGACGCAAAAAGAGCCGAAAATATTGTCCAGGATGTCGTCAGGCGCAACCTCGCCGGTAAGTTCACCCAACGCCAATAGCGCTTCCTGGACGTCAATCGAAATAATATCCACTGGAAGAGACATGGCGTAATGCTCCAGAGCCGCTTCCAGCGATCCGCACGCCCGGGAAAGACAATCCCTCTGCCTTCCGCTTTCTATGACAATAGTCTCTTCCGTCATTTCAGTGGAAGTCTTTCCAAGTCTTGACTCAATCTCTTTGCAAAGTGCGGTGAAGCCTTCGCCGGTTTCGGCCGAGATGGCAAAAAAACCCCGCTGTAAAAAATTCCGAATATTTTTTTCAAAGGAGGAACCCCCCAAAGATGCACCGGCATCCTGAGAGGATTCAAAGCAATTCAGATCTAAGAGCCCGCCTACCTCCACCAGGGACGCTTGTTCTGAACCAGGTCCTGAGTCACCTATAGAGTGAATCAAATCGACCTTGTTCAAAACCGGAATACATCGCTCATCCTCCAGAATGCCCTCGTCGAGAACAGGGTCCGCTGCATCCACAAGGAAAAGGATAAGATCCGCCCCGTCCAAAAGCGAATACGAACGGCGCACCCCCTCTTCCTCTATTTCGTTTTCCGATTCCCTGAGACCGGCGGTATCGAAGAGCCTTACAGGAAAGCCTCCAACAGAACAGTCCGACTCGATATAATCCCGGGTGGTTCCTTTCAAGGAACTCACAATCGAGCGATCCTCCTTCAGGAACAGATTGAACAGGCTGCTCTTACCCGCGTTTGGCGCACCGGCAAGGACGATTTTCGCGCCCTCGTTATATAGGCGTCCCGTGCTGTAAGTATCGGCGATTTTCCGAATCGAATCGACTACGGCATGTATTTCCGCCTCCGGAAAATCGATGCTCTCCCCTATCTCTTCCTCTGAATAATCGAGCTGAACCTCCAAAACACCCGCCACATCAAGCAAACGAGTCTTTATTTCGCCGATTCTCTCAACGAGAGCCCCGTTCAGACGGGACAACGCGGCAGACCTGGCTTTTTCTCCCCTGCTGTTTATCAGTTCGTTCACCGCCTCAGCCTGAGTCAAGTCCATCTTTCCGTGGAGGAAACTCCGAAGGGTGAATTCCCCTCTTTCAGCCTGTCTGAAGCCGATCGTGCCGAGGAATCGGAGCACACTTCCTATCGTCTCCAACCCACCATGAACGGAGAGCTCTGCTGCCTCCTCTCCGGTATAGCCATGCCCGTTCCTGTAAACCGTCACGACACAGTTGTCTATAACAGTTCCGTTTTGTTTCGGCGAAAATGTCCCCGTCTCACTTTCTCCCGGCGCCGGCATAGGCACGGTCAGAAGCGTCCCGAAAACCGCAGAACCTGATTTTCTCTCGATCAGAGGCTTTCCACACCTGAAAAAAGTACTGAGCCTTCCGACGCAGCCCTCCCCGCTCACGCGGATCACAGCAATTGCCCCCCTGGAATATGGAGTGGCAAGCGCATAAATCACATCATCCGTATTATAAGTTTTCATAGAGACTTTCGATCATCCGACATCCGGCGCTTCGCGAAAGAAGCAACGGTAACTTCGTACCTGCGGAATTTGCATAAAAAAAGATTCCCGCCGGACATGAAAACTTCAAATCCACAGCGGGAAAAGGCCGGCAACAGAGGGCATCATATTCTGTAGACCATACCGACAACGGCGGCGAAGTTCAGGCTGAACACGTTCTTGTTCTCCTTGACCTCAGTCCCTGTATACGCCTGCACCCATTTGTCATAGAAATTGAAGCTGGGTTTCAGACCAAGCATGACGGCAACATGCGTATTCATCTGGAAATCTCCCTGCAGCAAAACGTTCAAACCGATGTGGGTATTCGTGTTTGTTTTGTCCTTGACGGTTCCCAAAGCCTTGAACTTGTAGGAAAAAGTGTCCACATGCAAACCGCCGCCGGCAATCAGGCGGAACTGGTTGAAGTGGAACGCATAGCCCACTCCTATATCGTTGGAGACCATGAACTGATTGTTGAACTCCGGGTTTCCCGAAAATGCCTCTCCCACCTTCGTCCAAGAACTGTTGGTCTTGTTCTTCACCTTTACCGAATCGTTGGAAACGAAAATGAGGTCCAGATATTCGTAAAGCAGAATATGATTGTCAAGCTCCGCATTAAAACCCAGATGCACATCCAAGCCGGAATACTTCATCTCGGGCTCGTTGGTAAAGTTGGATCCATCCTTCTCCGCGACCTTGCCGCTGTTGGTATTGATTCCAAGACCGAAGTTCAAGTCGAACTCGGCAGCAAAAAGCGATACCGAGAGAACAAGAGCCAATGCGACTACAGACACAAGTTTCTTCATTTCATGCTCCTTCCCGGCCGTTTGACGGCGGAAAAACAATTCTTAGTTCGTTCAGACTCCACAAGCGGACGCCCGGATACGTCTGCGAACAAAACATGCCCGATAAAAATTAAACAACCCTTCCACATGCAAGTTACAAATGAAAAGTATTTGCTTACATTTGGTATAAATAAAACTACCGCATTCTGTGCGGACACGAGTCAGTCTCAATCATTCCGCACCTCACAATAGTGCTGTTCAACGCCTTGCGCGAAGGGTGCACAAGTCCCATGACGCGCAGAGTCTCTATAAGCGTTGAGCTCGTCAACGCGGAAATATTCGCACAACGCCCTAGCGTGACAAAGCCTCTTTCAAAACCTCAAGATTCTCCCGCATGATACCTATGTAATCGGCTCCGTGCTCAATCTCCTTTCTTGAAACCGTCTGCATGGAATTCAACGCAAGAATTCGCTGGTTTTTAGAGGTTGTGTTTTTCCTGATGCTTTCAGCAAGACTCACATCCGAACCCTCGATTGTCAGGATCGTCCTGAGATCCAGCTCGTCGACAATTCCGGCAAGATACACAATTGTCCCGAACGACGCCTCCGTTTCCGCATCACAGCCGGCAAATGCCGCGTAATAAGACAGGCCATAGTCCTCGACAAGGTATCTGAAAGGAAACCGGTCTCCGAAAACAAGAGTATGAACGTCCGCTTGAGAGACCGCCTCGCGATAATCCTGATCGAGAGACGAAAGACGGTCCATATACAGCAAAGCGTTCTTTCTGTATATATCAGCATTCCCGGGATCAAGATCGCAAAGAAGGTCCGCAATCCTCGGCACGAAACGCTTCGCATTCTCCGGAGAAAGCCATACATGTTCATCAAGCTCGACTTCTTCACTGTTCTCTTCGGCAAACCCATTCGAAGCGGAAAGTAGACTCCCTTCGTGGAAACCTTCCATTCCGGGAATTCGCTCCTCTTCCAAAGCCCGGTCTCCGAGAAGATCCAGCAGGTTTACAACCCTCTCAGGACACTCTTCCCTCTTAGATCCCGCAGCACCGGCATTGCGGTTCTGCAAGGCTTCCTCTATCCACTCATCACTCTCGCCGCCAACGTAAAGCATCGCATCAGAATGGATTATCTTCAAAACGTCCTGAACGCTCGGCTGATATGAATGCATATCAGCCCCATTATCGACGAGAATCTCTACAGACACCGGCTCCGAACGCAAATTTCCGTCCCCGGAGCTCTCGCCAGCACCGTGCGCGATGTTTCGCACCCAGTCGTATACAGGAAATATCGAGCATACTATGCGTACCCCATCTTTCGGAGCGGCGGTTTTTTCAGCCCGAGGTCCAGCCCACAAAGGAAAAAGGCAAAAAAATGCTAGCAATACGAAACCAAGGGTTTTTCTAGTCATAAATCTCAATAAAAAAAGACGCGGAAAAAAGATTCCGCGCCGTTTGGAGGTGGGGAGAGTCGAACTCCCGTCCGGATAAGCCGCTCACCGGAATCTACAGGCTTAGACCCTGATTAAACTTCGGAATGCCTTGCGGTTCAGCGTCCGACCCAAGACAAACCTAGGCAGTTAAATTTCCCGCTAGAAACCTGTCCATTTCAAACGGTAAGTTTTGTTTGTTTACAGGAGCGCGGACCCAAAACAAAGCCCCCGCGCCCTTGCCCGCTCTGGCTGATCAAGCAGCGAGAGCAAGTTCTGCTTCAGAATTTTCTTTCTTCGCAGTTAATTTTTTTGCATGTTTTAGGGGTCTGCTCCCCGCCTGCATCCGACTTGCCGTCATTACCCGTCGAAACCAATACACCCCCGCAGCCAACCGGAACAGTCTTCTCATACAGACGTCCCGGAAGCGTATGCAGTCTTGCATTGGTACACATAGGATAGCAGAATTCCCAGAATATGGCAACAAAATCTACCTGAATTTTCTTTCGCATCCATTTCATTGCATTCATTTCACTGTGTCCGGAAAATGCTTCAATTCTCACAAGGGAAGAGCGGCTCTTTCATCAGGAGACCTCGCGCTTCAATTCGCGTAAAGAAATGGCGGCGGAGAATCTTCCATACGCATCAAGCCGCAAACCGGAACGCTGGCGCGGTCCAGCCGAACCCGGTCGCCCCAATTTTTTCGGACCAGCCTCTGCAAGAGGCAAAACACAGTTTTCCGCTAGCCGAGCGAGGCCGCCCGAATTCTTTCAAAACAGCCTCTGCAAGAGGCAAATATCGTTTTCCGCTAGCCAAACGCGACCTCCTGAATTCTCTCGGACCAACCTCTGCAAGAGGCTGAAATACCGTTTCCGCTAGCCGAACGTGCGAGTCTCATATCCTTTTCCTCCTCTGCAGGAAGAGACAATACGCCCCGCTTCGCGCATAAGCACCGCTTCTGCGGCAGGGACGGACAAAAGGAGACTCAACTTCAACGGAACACAGTCCGACAGGAAGTTTTCAATGGCGGACGAGCCGACAAGTATTATGACGGCACAAGAGAACAGCTCCACCATACCAAAGAAATAATATTTCAGAATTCCCTCCATTTTTCTTCCGGCTTCCGCCCTATTGGACAGAACCAGCGACGGCAGGACAACCACCAAGGCAATATTGCCCACGAAAAAGGAAAAGGTTTTCACAAACAGGCGTGCGCAGTTCCAAAACGACAAGGCAAGTCCCAGAAGCGTTAGCGCAACCAAAACCAATGCCACGATGTAAAGCGCATGACCGGAGAGAGTCAACTCCGCCGTGGTGCCCATTTCAAAACCGAACGACGCCTCCGCGAAAGAAGAGAGAAAGGCAAGGATTCCGGCAGACCCCGCAGCCGTCCCGAAAGAGGAAAGCGACTCCATCGCCGTTGAGAAGCCAAGCGAGCCGACTTCCGCGCCTGTGATTTTTTCCGCCGCGATGAATGCAGTATTCACAAGAACCCTGGGGAGAAAAGGCATAAAATAAAACGCTATGAGCACAAGTCCGATTCTCGCCAGAAACAATGGTATCTCGGAATACTGGAAATCGCCGCGCGTCACCGTCCTCACAGCATAGGCAAGACATTGAAAGATGATAAACAAGGTCAAAAACCACGAAAAGACCGAGCCGGAAACAAGACCGGAGACGCGTTCAGACAGGGACGGGGACGCCTTTCCTCCCGACATGCCGAACAGTGTGTCATGCAGCCGAACAAGGGATCCCCCGATTCTATCCAGGCAATATGAAAAACCCTGCTGGAAGCTGTCGTACCAGTAAAGGTTCTTTTGCAGCTTCGACCGGCTTTGAAGGATGTTCCATCGCTCCTTCAGTGCCTCGTCCTTGCGGGATGCAGCCGTATCGTACGTCTCCTCCAGAGCCTCTGTCCTCTCCATGCCGGCTGCATCCACACTGGGAATAACATCGCCACCCGCAAAGCCGGCAGCCGAAGACGCCGCATAAACCGGGACTATGGCAAAGAGACAAACGAAGGTGAGCATCATCCCATAAATTATTTTATTCATAATCCACCTGATTGCGACCGCGGCGACGGAGCCGGGCTTTATAATCCCGACACGACCCGTCCAGCGCCGGACACCGCTAGTCCTTCCGCCCCTGCAACATCCTCGGCTTGTATTCCCGACACAACCCGTCCAGCGCCGGACACCACAGGACGCGGGAATTCGCCATAGCTACAAGCATGCCGTGGGGATAGCCCGACCAGAGAGAACCCGAAACGCTCAACCTAATTCGAGCCATCGAGGCTTTCAAGGGCCGCCTCGCATTCCGAGATCTCGTCCTCCGTGTTTTTCTTCAGGAAATTCAGACGTGAAATTGTCTCCCTGATATGCACAATCGACTCGTCATAGCTGCGCACCATCTCGTCTTTCTCGGCACGGCGCTTCTCCAAATCGTCAATGGAATTACGAAGCGATGTGCTTATCAAGAGTGCCTCATCCCTCTGCGCAGAGGTCATCTCCCCGCTCTGAACCAACTCCATGCTCTTGCCCTCCCATGTCTCAAGCGCACTGCGCGAGGCGGCAAGCATTTCATCCATCGCGGCTCTGTTCTCCCTCAAAGGCGCAACAAGACTCCGCAGAAAACCTTCGCTCGCCTCCGCATCCCCTATTTTCAGCTCTATTCCCTGAAATTTTTCCCGGCATATGGACAAAAGCTCCTTATACACCTGTATCTTCTCCTGCACTTTCCGAAGCCTTGCGTCGGAAGACCTGGCACCTCGGAGATTTTCCGGCAAGGTCTCCTCGTAATACGAAAGCATGCCACCATACATCGTCTTTATCGAATAAATAGCTTTATCATAAGAACTTGTGCCCTCATCCATGCTATCCACATCCGCTTTTATCTGCGAATGGATTCTCTTAATTCTCACCAGGGAATCCGCCATTTCCGCAGTCACTGCATCCGTCGCGCTCGTGGCCTCTGACAGTTTCAGAAGGAATCTGTTCGTGTTTTTCCACATGCTCTGGACTGAAGGGTCCTTTCCGAAAGCTTCGGCAATTCCGCGCAGCTCCTCGTAGTAGCGCTTTATCTGCTCCCATTGACGCCTATAGTGCTCCAGAACATTTCTCCACTGCTCTATCTGTTTCACAAAATGTTCCGCCTCCTGCATTTTCTGCAATAGAGTTTCAAACAACACGGATACATCGATGACGGGATATCCCGCAGCGAAAACAGACCCGCTGAAAACAAAAATCATCGCAACAACCAAAAGAATTTTGCTTATTTTTCCATGCATGAGACCTCCAGTTTGTATGCCCTCTTTTCCTCGTCTCCCGTAACAAGGTTTTCAAGCTCAGAGCCCACCAGCCAATCCACCGTATGAAATGAATCCTCCTGCTCCACAATCTGGCTGTAAACGGGCAGAGACGAGAGAGCGTCCACCACGTACTCCGGAACTCCGATCCTCGCGAAATATTTTCGGTTCTCGCTCTTTTTTACCTTTGGGTCAGCGATATACATGTGGGTATAGGTGTTTGTGAGGATTGTGTTACAAAGGGGAGAATCGACAATGTCGCTGATATTCTGGCTGGCTATCACGACAAATGCGTTCTTCTTTCGGAGCTGCTTCAGCCACGCCTCAATGTACGAAGCAAAATACTCGTTCTGCAGATACTTCCAGGCCTCGTCGAGAATCAGAAGGACAGGCTCCTCCGGCTTGAAAATCCGCTCCAGGGAATTGAATATGTACACAAGCGACGGATAGATTATCTTCCGGCTTCCACCCGCGAGTAGTGCTTCGAACTCGATTCCGCATATCCTTGGAAGCGCCTGGAACGAATCGTCCCGCGAATTGAAGAGGCTTCCGTAGATCCTGACATATTGCTCCAGAACGCCACAGAGGCTGCTGTTCTCAACCTTGCCCTTGTAAATCGCGTAAAACGTCTCGAAATCCTCAAAGCCCGGTGGCAGATTATGCCGGAGGATCGTGCTTGCGGCGTTGATCTCCCTGCTGCTTATGGAAATATCGTTCGCCAGAGCAATGCTTTCAATAAACGACAGAACGTCGCGCTCCCTTTCGCGGGCATTCTTGAACGGACAGAACGCCGTCTTGTCAACCATTGGATAGAACACCTTTCCCCCGTTGGCTCTCACTGTATGCAGCATAGACAGTCCCATATCGAGATATACAACCTTCGTGTTCGGATATTTCAGCCATTCGTTGGCCAGGAGACACAGCGTTGTGGATTTTCCGCCACCTGTCAGCCCCGTTATCAGGGTATGCCCAAAATTACCCTGTGCCCCACATGGAGAGAATTCGAACAGCCCGCCACCTCGGGTTCGTCCGGAAAGCAGCGGAAGAGATGAGCCTGTGATCCTCTCCAGATGCGGCGACGCGTAATCGAGTGTGGAAGAAGAGACGGGAAAGAAGTCCGCAACATTATCGGAGAGTGCGTAGAATCCGTTGTCATAGCCTTCTTCCGTATATCGGATCATGACTGATTCCAGAAACCTTTGGGTGTTGGCGTTCTCGTTATAGTCACCGAGCACGCCCCATATGTTGAGGATATTGTTCAATTCGTTCCTGCAGGCAGCGAGGCTCGCCTCCTCCGATCGCGGAAGGCTTATGATGATGTTTATGGAAACATAGCCGGCTGCAAGTCCCTCCTCGTGGATGTGCCGTATCGCCGCGTCACACTCGGCCTTGCCTATGACGGCATCGATATTGACCTCATCCGGATCTGTCTCGCGATGCTCAAGCGCGGCATTAAGAGAAGCCTTTATCCTCGATTTCGACGCCTTCTCCTTGTCCCTTTGCCTGTATATCGGCTCGTCGCACTCGCTACGATCACGGGGAGCGTATTTCAGGACCATCCGTATCGGATGGTCGATTGTCAACAGGAGACTTGCCATATCCGGCCAAGTAAAGCGCGGGAGCGCGACCGGAGTGCAGCAGACATGGAGCAGGTCACCCGAAAGAAGAGGATAGACAGAGGGGTACATGTCTGCGCTCTTTGCGAAAAACTCGTCCAGATCCATGGCAGGCTCTGAAATACGCACACAGTTTTTCCCGTCCGATTCAAAGTTACAAACGAACGACCTGTAAAGATATTCCAGCAGCTCATCACCGCGCAACAGGACACATTCATAGCCGGAGCGGAGAAACCCGGTGCGGATGTTTTCCCTACGGGTCAGGAAAACGTCCAGTGCCTCCCTTGTAAGAATCGACGTTCTCCTGCCATGCAGCATGGTATCAGGACGGTAGCATACGGCAAAATAAAGGCTGTTTTCGTAAAAAGTCTCTCGCGAGAACCTCTCGGCGCGCTTTTTCCGCACTTCGCGTGCGTTCTGCAGGGTTCCGCCCCCGGCGGCTGTCCGTTCATCCATTGCAGAGAAAGCCTCATGAACCCTTTTTTCGGAACGTATAAAATCGAGAGTGAACTCGAATTCATGTCCGAAAGAAGAGGAAAGGAGCTGGCAGACAGCCTCACAGCGGCTCTTCAGGATGGAT